>NZ_JAVETM010000002.1:0-217619 GCF_034006065.1 Desulfobotulus sp.
CAGGAATGGGTTTCTACCAGATCCGCAAAATAGTCCTGCAGATTCCCATGACTGAGTCTGTCCGGACAACAGTCAAAATGACTGCTGATCCTGCGGACGGCTCTGGCATAGGCATCAATGGTTTTTTGGGCTTTGCCCTGAAGCTTCAGGGTTTTCAGATGCTGCTGGTAAAGCCTGTCGAATCGCTCCTGTTCCTGCTGGTTCATGGGGCACTCCTTCTCCAATGCGTTGTTGGGCTGCAACTGTGGGTTGCAATAGAAGGAGTGTACCTTGTTTAACTCTTTTCTGCCGCGAAGCGGCTGCGTTCAACAATACAGTGCAGCGGACGCTAACGCGCCGCTGACTTTAACTGTTATGCAGGACAAGGAGTTTGAAACTCTGTCCGATACCCAGAAAAAACAGATAATAACCAAGCTTCATAACCGCTGGAGCGATCCAGATTGTGAAATAGTCAAACGCATGAACAGTTTTCCGAAAAATCGCCTGAAATATTAAAGCCGATCCTGGAGGGATGATACATGGAACAGAATTCAGAAATTATCATTTATACGGCTTCAGACGGTACAACAAAACTCCAGGTGCAATTGGAAGATGAAACAGTCTGGCTGACACAGGATCAAATGGCAATGCTTTTCGGGAAAGCAAAGTCAACAATTAATGAACATATTAAAAACATTTATGCCGAAGGAGAGCTTGCAGAAAACCAGACCCTGAAGAAATTCGGAATTTCCGAATTTCAGCAGAAAACTCCGAATCATTACAATCTCGATGTCATAATTTCAGTGGGTTACAGGGTAAAATCAATACAGGGGACAAAGTTTCGGCAGTGGGCGACAAAGCGGATTCATGAATACATTGTAAAAGGCTTTACAATGGATGATGACCGGTTGAAACAGGAAGGCGCAAGGTCAAGATATTTTGAAGAACTTCTCCAAAGAATTCGGGATATCAGAAGCAGTGAAAGAAATTTTTACCAGAAAGTAACTGATATCTATGCAACCAGCATTGATTACAAAAATGATGCTACTCTGACCAAGGAATTTTTTGCAACCGTTCAAAATAAAATGCACTATGCCGTCCACGGCCAGACAGCAGCAGAAATGATAAGCCAGAGAGTTGACGCAGAAAAACCATTTCTAGGGCTGACCAATTTTCACGGCAAATATATAACCACAAGAGATATTTCAATCGCAAAGAATTATCTGTCAGAAGATGAACTCAAACAGCTCAATCTCATCGTCTCCATGTATCTTGATTTTGCTGAACTCCAGGCAACAAACGGCAGATTAATGAAAATGAACGACTGGATTCAAAAACTTGATGATTTTCTGCGAATCAGTGAGAAAGAACTTTTAACCAATGCCGGAAAAGTCAGCCATAAAAAAGCGGTCGAAAAAGCAAAAATTGAATATGGAAAATATAGAAAAGAAGAGGATAAAAAATATATCTCTGATTTTGACCGTGAGATAAAAAAATTGTTAAAAGATAAGAAAAACACATAACAAAAAAATCCAGCGGACGCAAAAAGCCGCGCCGCTGCTTTGGGCGTTAGGAATTCACAATTATGAGCAAACGTATCCTTGTAATCCTTGGCCACCCTGCAAAGGAAAGTTTCTGCGCCGCACTCGCGGATTCATACGTTGAGGGAGCCAAAACAGCCGGAAATGAGGTTTAACGCTGTGAATACCCGTTCTGTCAGATTGGCAGTCTCAAACGACATTGAAAGCTGGCTGATCCTTGCCAGGGAAGCAGAGCCTCTTTTTGGTCCCATGGCCGAGGTTCCCGAATTCAAAGACGCTTTGGCGGAGGCCATTGCAGGCAAACAGGCGTTTGTGTCTTTACGGGATTCAGACGAATTTCCCAGTCTCATTCTGGGTGGGATCGTTATCTCCAAAGAAGAAAATTCAATTGAATGGCTTGCCGTTTCCGCGTCTGCACGGGGTTTTGGAATCGGTGGGAAACTTCTGGAAACAGCGCTGAACCATCTGAACCCGGCAAGACCAGTTGCTGTACAGACATTTGACTCATCGGTTCCAGAGGGCCTGACGGCCCGTCATCTCTATCAGAAATTTGGTTTCGAAGAGCGTCAGCACATGGGGCCAAACCCGGCGGGTATTGATACCGTTCTCATGACCAAAGCTCCCTGTTCTCAGCCCGGTTAAGCGTACGCTCAAGCTGACGCTGCCGTCACCGTCAGCGATCTCCTATGCAACACGGTATAGGGCTCACGCCGTTTCAGGCACCATCTCTCATACGATATCGTGGCGGATCACCGCATGTCTGTACATCCTGCTGGCGTATGCCATGGTGCAGGCCCCTCATCCCTTCCCCATACCCACCCCAAAATTCTTCACCGTATAGATGCAAAGCCCGTCACAAAAAACAGCCCCGTCACAGAAAAGGCCCTCATCCGGGCTTTTTCCTTTTTCTGTGATGGCAATGACGCAGTGCATGGCCCGGTTGTGGGGCCGGATCTGGCCCCTGTAAGTCCAGGTGTGGGTCTGGGGAAGGAGCTGGAAGGAGAAGGGGGCTTCCCCAAACATCCGGCCTGCTGTCCATCTGAGGGTTGTGAGAAGGGCCTCTAAGCCCAGAGAGCCGGGGCAGACGGGATCATCTTTGAAGTGGGCGTAAAAATACCAGTCTTCCGGAGAAAGATGCATCAGGGCCACGGTTTTTCCAAGGCCCGCAGGCCCGCCTTTTTCCTCAAAGGAGAGGATGCGGTGCACCATGGAAAGGGCTTCTTCTGGATTTTCTTCGGGCCAGGGCAGGGGGCTTGGAAGGTTGAAATCGTGGAGAACTTCCTGAGGCAGTGGGGGCAGTTCGAGACCTTCCGGCGCTTTCATGCCCTTCTGGTCTTTTAATGCCTCTTCCGTGAAAAACCCGAAATGGGTTTCGCAGGAAAGAAGCAGCTCTCCCTCCTGCTTACAGGAGATGTCAAAGAAAAGCAGTTGCAGATCCCCGTTTTTCACAAAGCGGGTGAGCTTTGCACGGGTTTCAAGGAGTTTTCCCGGAAGGGCCGGGGCCTGAAACCGGAGTTTACCCCCGAGGTTCCGGAAATAAAGGCTCCGGTCGCTCTGAAGGGAGGCACCCATCCAGGCGGCCATGAGGCCGCAGGGTTGCAGGGCGGCTTCAAGAAGAAGGCTGTAGGGCAGCAGGTTTCCGGGCTGGCGGAAAGTCCAGTCTGTGCCTTCCCGCATCCAGAGGGCGGTGATATGGGCATTTTCCCTGACTTTTCCCGGCGTGAGATCCGCTTCTGTCACCTCATCCAGCATGAGGTAGGGCGGTCTTGGAAGACGGGCGAGAAAGCGGCCCTGGTCAAAGGGCCGATAGGCCGGGCCAAAGGCCTTTTCCGCACTGCCGTCCGCAAAGGCAAGGAGGCGCTCTTTGTCCCATGTGAGATGCGTGGCCATATTGTTGACCGGATCACTGATTGGATCGCCGGTCTGTCCGGTTTTTTCTTCTTTCCATAAGGCTTCAAGACTTTGCCGAGAGGCTCCCTCCAGCATGAGGCTCATGCCTTCAAAGCGGACAATGCACTTGTCATCGGCATACATGAGGGCGTCTGCCAGCACAAAGGGCTGGGGGGTGAAATCCATGCGGCGGATGTGGATTTCATAGCGCACCACACGGGTCTGGGGGGTGACGGGACCCCGGCATTTGAGGCGGCTTTCGGCTCCGGGAAGGGGCTGCCAGGAAATTCCCTCGCCCTGGGGAATCCAGCCTGCGGCCATGACATAGACCCGCAGGGTCTGCATGCAGCACTCGTACATCAGGGTGCCGGGCATGACCGGATCATCGGAAAAATGGCAGGTGAGAAACCAGTCGTCGGGCCGGATGTCCGCCTCACCCACGGCAAGGCCGCAGCCATAGTGGCCGCCTGAAGGCTCCATGGCGGTCATGCGGTGGACAAGGGCCAGTCTGCCGCCGGGAAGACGGAGCTTTTCCGGAATATTTTTTTCCCGAAAGGCCGGGCCGAAGGCCTTTTCCCCATGGCCTGCGCGCAAGGCCTCAAGGTTTGCCGGTGTGAGGGCGGAAGGAAGGGAGGAAAGGGGAAGGGCTCCTTCCCCGATGCCCGTCCGGGGGTTTTTTTCGGGAAAGCGCTCTTTGGGGATCACCCCGCCGGAGTGGATGATTTCCTCTTCTGTAAAGAATCCCGCACAGCCCTTTTCCATGGTGATGAGCTTTTCCGCTCCGATCCAGCCTGTGAAGCGGAAAAAGAAGATGAAGGTTTCGCCCTGACGGACAAAACGCTGGATTTCGATGTCATAGCGGATGGTTTCACCGGGAAGGGGCAGGTGACGGTGAAAGCTTGCCGTGGCATCCAAAAGACGGTAGGCCCGCTGGCCCTGCACCCGCAGGTCAATGCCCATGTAGGCGCAGAGGAAAAGATCCGCCTGTCCGGCTTCAATGGCAATGGCAAAGGGCGTGCGGCCGCCGTCAAGGTACCAGGCATCTTTTTCAACATGGTGCTCGGTGACGATTTTTCCGGAGCCAAGCTCCCCTTTGGTGGCTTCCACGGAAAGGATGCGATCCACAAGAAGAAGAGGCGGGGCGGGCAGCCGCACCCGCACGGCATAGCTGTCCAGAGGGGCGAAGGCTTCTCCCAGCACTTTGCTGGCGCTGCCCACGGCAAACTCCAGGCAGGCTTCGGCATCAAAGGCAACATCAAAGAGACTGTCCCGGACGCGATCCGGTGGGGTATGGGGGCCTGCATCAAAGGCCTTTGGCTGGGGCTGGGTTTTCGTCACGGGGGGCGAGGGGAAAGGAGATGGGCTTTGTTTTCCATCTGAAAGCCCCATCAAACGGGAAAAGATGACGAGGTTTTTCCCGCAGCCTTCGAGATACAGCCCGTGGAGCCGGGTTTTTTCCGCCTGCATGTGGGAAAAGGCTTCAAGAACGGGATGCGTGATTCTGGGCGTACAGTCTGGGGAATCCTTGGGGGAAGTTCTAATACCCCCCTCTCCCTCTGGGAGAGGGCAGGGGTGAGGGAACCGGGTCTCTTCAAAAATCCGGCCTGACATTTCCGGAGAGGGGGAGGCCTCCATGGCAACAAATCCGGGAAGCCCTTCCAGCCGAAGGGGAAAATTTGCGGCATAGAGCAGGGCCAAGGCCCGTGTGATGCTGAGAAGCTCCCCCTCGTTTTTCCTTGAAAGGCTGAGGGCAAGGTGGGGTTTTTCCCCAAGAATGCTGCGGATCATGCGGGTGCAGGAGTCCGAAGGCCCCATTTCAAGGAAAATACGGACGCCGTCCTCCCAGGCCTTTTCAATGAGCCGGGGGAAGTCAAAGCCGTGGAGATTCTGTTCCAGAATGGCCGCACAGCAGCTTTTTGTATCCGGGGTAAAGCTTTTTCCGGCAGCACAGGAATAGTAGCGGAAATTTTGCGGGTGCACGGGGAAGGTGTGCAGTTCTTCATAGGCCTTCAGGCTCGGTTCCAGGGCCTCGCAGTGAACGGAAATGACACCGGGCAGGAAAAGGGGCGTAAGGTTTAGGTTCTGGCCCAGCCTTTCGATGTCCGGCCTGTGGCCTCCCACCACGCATTCCTTTTTCGTGTTGACAATGAGGCGGCGGAGAAGGGGAAAGGCGGTCAGGGCTTCATCAAGAATTTCCGCCCTTTCCGGAATGAGGGCCGCAGCCCAGGTGAAGGGCTTTTCCGGAGGCAGCCCCCAGGCCTTGCGCAGGGAGGTGCAGGCTCCGGAGAGTTTTCGGGTGAAAAGATCGGAGCCTTCCAGTTTCTGCTGCATGGCTTCGGGCCGTTCCCAGAGTCCTGTGGCGAAAAAGCCCGCTGTTTCCCCTAAGGAATAGCCCAGAATGGCCTGGGGAGAGAGCCCCAGATGTGCGGCCATGCGGGTCATGATGCGTCCATAGCGCACCTGGGCGAAGATGGCCGGGGTGGGGTTTTCCTGATCCGGATCGTTTTCATAGGGGGAGAGGGGAGGAATGGGAAGGTTTCCCGTAAAGCTTTTTTCGTCTGTATCCAGAATTTCCGGCCAGAAAAGGCCCACACTCCGGCCCATACCCTGAAAATGGTTGCCGGAGCCGGGATAGACAAAGGCAAGCTCTCCCTTGGGGGTTTCCGGCAGATAGGCCGCCCCTTCACTGCCCTGAGGCATGAGGGGAATGCCCTTTAAAACGGCCTCTTCAAGCTGGGCGCACCAGGCGGCAAGGCGGGGGCATTCCGTGGCAAAGAGGGCCGCACGGAGGCCGGGGCCTTTGGAGGGCATTTGCCTGAAGGGCAGATCCCGGATGGGGCCTTTAAAATCACGGGCCTTTTGGGCAAGATCCCGGCAGACGCGGATCAGTTCTTCCTTTGAACTGGCCCGGAGGGGAAAAAGCCGGATTCCGGGATCAGGCCGCATTTTTTCCAAAGAAGGCTCCCCTTCTTCCAGGACGAGCTGGGGGCCCTTTTCCATGAAAAGGGTCAGGCTGCGGGGTTTTTGGGGAAGTGTCCGGGGCAGGGGCCGGAGGGGAAGGCTTTCTTCTTCGGGCAGAAGGCCGGTTTGAAGGGAAAAGGTCGTCCGGACAAGGTGGAAGAGCACATCCACGGGGCCTGGGGGCTGGGGGGCTTCCTGAAGGTTTTCGTCAAAGGCCGTGATTTTCCGGCTGTGGCTTTCTTCTGAAGGTGGGGTGTTCCGTTCCGGCCAGAGTTTTTCAAGGAGCTTTTCTCCGGAAATCCGGGCGAGGATGGGCTCTCCTGCGGCAAGGGCATCCTCTTCTTTTCGCAGCACAAGGCAGAGGGCGGCCTGGGGGGAAGAGATCCCAAGGCTTTGTTCCAGAAGACTTTTCAGGGGATGCTTTCCCACGTCCGAGGCGGCCAGAAGAAAGGCTTTCTTTTCTCCTGAAAGCAGGCTGCGGGCACCGTGAAAAAGGGCGAGAAGGGCGGCGTTGCCGTCTCCGGAAAGGGCGATGGACGCTCCGCCGAAGCCAAAGACCTTGGCGATACGGCTTGCGGCCATGCTGGTGAGAGACCCTGTGACATGATCCGCATCGAGGGGCGGGAGGGTGTCGGGGGCGTTATCCGGATCAGAAGACCAGCGCAGGCAGAAGTCCGTGGCGTTTGCATCAAAGGAGACGAGGGTGCAGAGACCTGTTTCCGCCAAGAGCTCCTTTTTCCACGGAAGGGGACGCAGGGCCTCTTCCACGGAGAGGAGGAGGGCCCTGTGGTCGGAAAGCATGGCCCCCATTTCCTTTGGCGGGATGGGAAAACGGCCCGCAGGAATGGAAAAATCCCTGCTTGTTTCAAGGGGTTTTCCGGAGAGAAGATGGTCGAAAAAGGCCCTTGCCCCTTTAAGCTTTCCTGCCCGAAGCCCCAGGGAGACAAGGGCAAGATTGGGGAGCGGTTCTTTTCTGGAGGGGATGAAAGGCCGTGGCTCCGGCCCTTTCTCAAAGGCTTCCACCAGAAGGTGGGCGTTGATGCCCCCGAAGCCAAAGGCGTTCACCCCAAAGGCCCGCGCTCTGTTTTTTTTCTTTTCCCAGGGTGCCGGAGCGGAAAGAATGGAAAAGGGGCTTTTGTGCAGGGGGCTGTCTTTGGGTGCCTGTTCAAAGGTGGGGGTTGCGGGAAGGGTCTGGGTTTCAAGGGAGAGCAGCATACGGCTTAAGCCCGCAGCTCCCGCAGCGGTGAGGAGATGGCCGGTCATGGATTTCACGGAGGCGAGCACCGGCCCTTTTCCTTTATGCCCGGTAAAGAGGGTGGCAAGGCTTTGCAGCTCCACGGGATCCCCCGTGGGGGTGCCTGTGCCATGGCACTCCACGGCATCCAGATGGTCAGGAGTCATGCCCGCCATGGCAAAGGCTGTGCTTATGGCCCGGATCTGGCCTTCGGATCTTGGGGCCAGCACATTGCCGCCGATGTCGTTGGAAAGGCCGACCCCCCGGATCAGGCCCAGAATGGGGTCGTGATCTTTCAGGGCATCTTCCAGACGCTTTAAGGCGAAAAGGCCGCAGCCTTCGCCCACCACAAGGCCGTCGGCTCCCGCGTCAAAGGGACGGCAGCAGCCCGAAGGGGAGAGGGCTTTTAACTGGGTAAAGCCCACCTGAAGAAAGCGGATTTCCGCGCGGGAAAGTCCGCCCGCCAGCATGAGGTCGGCCCGTTTTTCCTGGAGAAGCTCACAGGCCAGACGGATGGCCACAAGGGAGGAGGCGCAGGCTGCGTCCAGGGTGAAGACCGGGCCGTGAAGCCCCAGAGCCTGGGCCGTGAGCAGGGCCGGAGTTCCTGTGACGAGAGCGCCGAGGGCTTTGGTGCGGGAAAGGGGAATTCTCCCCTCTTTTTTCTGGAAAAAGGCCAGGGCCAGATCCGTGACCGTATCCGAGGGCAGCCCCAGAAGTCCTGTGATGAGGCCCGTGCGTCTGGCTGTGGCTTCGGAAACCTTGCAGGCCTTTAAGAGTACGGCGCTGTTGTGGAGAAGAAGACGGCCTGCCGGGTCGGAAAAGAGCTCGGGGTGAAAGCCTTCCGGAAGAAAGGAGGGAAAGGTTTTCGGAAGGGGCGCGATGCCTGCCATGGCGGAAAGGGCCGTGTCCGGGCCTTTTTTTGATGTAAGCTTTTCTCCCATGGGCCAGCGTTTTTCGGGGATTTTCCGGATGGCGATGTGGTTTTCCGAAAGATTTTTTTTAAAAATGGCCGCGTTTTCGGCATCGGGAAAGGTTACGGACTGGGCGATGATGGCGATGGGAGCAAAAGAAGGCATGGTGTCAGGGTCTCTGGCGTTAGAAAATTGGCGGGAAAGAGTCAGGGGGCTTTTTTTATGGCATGTGTATAGCCCGAATCCTTTTTTTTGGCAACAAGGGCCAGGAGGCTTCAGGAGGGGCCAGCCCAGTCTTGCATTTTCTTTTCCTGGGGCTATGATGCATGGATCAAATAAAGTGGAAAATCCCGGGATTCGTAGTGAAAAATTGAAATTCAGGAACGGTTTTCAGGAAAAATCTGTCAGAAGTGAGTTTTACAGGGCTGAAGCGGAAAGACCAGGGGCTTGAATGGAGTGAGGGTGAAAGCTTTTCAGACGGCGGGTAAGGATTGAGGTTTGGGATTTTCTTTGATGTATGTGGCCCAGATTCCGGCCCAGGCCTTTGACAAGGCCAATGAGAATTTTTTTCGAACCACCTTTTTTGAGCTCTGCGCCCGCCACCTTTCCTTTGTTCTCTCCTTTGCCATTGAGGTGAACCGTCCTTCGGGCAGAAGCGATTTTGAGGCCATCGGCCGTACGGGCTCCCCCTTTGAGGGCAGGGCCTATGTGCTGGAGTTTAAACACTTAAGCCGTAAAAAAGCCGCAGAACTGAATGTCATGGAAATGCCCCATCCCAGGGCCGAAGAGCTGGATCAGGTGGGCCGTTATGCAAGGGATCTTAAAAATCAGTGGCCGGAGCTGACCATCTTTTCCCATGTGGTCTATACGGTGGCCGGGGCAGGATTTCGTTTTTTCCCCCTTTCAGATGCGGACGCGCATCCTTGAAAAAGCATTGGACTGGGTAAGGAGGTTTTTTGTGAAGTGGAATTTTGTTGTGGACAATACCTTCCTGGTGAAAGCCGTCACAAGCCTTGTACTGGTGACGGCCATCCTTTTTCTGCGCTATGCGGCCACCCGCAGTATCCTTGCCCAGGAGGATCTGGATGGCACCCTAAGGCGACGCTGGATAGTGAGTATCCGGAACACGGCTATTTTTCTGGTGATTTTTCTTCTGATCGTGATCTGGATCGAACAGCTTCAGGCCATTGGCGCAGGCCTTGTGCTGGTGGCGGCTGCGGTGGTGGTGGCCACCAAGGAATTTCTTCTTAACATCATGGGGTATTTTTATCGGAGCGCTTGTCACTCCTTTGTCATCGGCGATCGCATCGAGGTCAACGGCATCCATGGGGATGTGCTGGATCAGAATCTCATGGGCATTCTTGTCATGGAGGTGGGGTCCGGCATCCGGACCCATCAGTATACGGGGGTGAACATCTTTATTCCCAACGCCGTGTTTCTGTCTGCGGCGGTGCGCAATGAAACCCATGGGGGGGAAGAATACGTCTTTCACATCATTACGGTGACGGTGAAAGCCGGAGAAAACTGGCCCAAAGCCGAAGCCCTGCTGCTGGAGGCGGCCAATCTTGTGTGCGCCCCTTTTCTCAACGATGCCCGTATCCGCATGCACAACATATCAAGGAAGCATGCCCTGGATGCTCCTGCTGTGGAGCCCAGGGTGAATCTTCAGATGCCCGATCATGAAAAAATTACTTTTCAGCTTCGGGTGCCTGTGCCTGCCAAAAGACGAGGGCGCATTGAGGCGGAGATTCTGAGGCGTTACCTCACAGCCATGTATGCGCCGGCAGAGGAAGAAGAAAGGGAGGGAGACATTCCCCAGGGGTTGGCGGGTATGCTGGGAAGTTCCTTTCCCGTATGTGGGGAAAGCCAGACAATGGCTGGATGCTCTGGAACGGCGAAGGCTTAGAATGTTTTTGTTTACTCAGACCAAAGCGCTTCGGAGAAGCCAGGCCGTATACCCCCCATAGACGAGAAGGAGCATGCCGCCTTCCAGTCTGGAAATGTTGCCGGGCCTGCGGAAACCGTAACCAAGGAGAAAGAGGGAGGCGGTGAGGCCTGTCATGAGCCCCATGTCCCGCAAGAGAATTTCGGAGCCTGCGGTGATGGGGCGCACAAGGCCTGCGACCCCCACCACCACAAGGGTGTTGAAGAGGTTAGAGCCGAGGATGTTGCCAAGAGCAATGGCGTCTTCTCCCCTGCGGGCTGCGGCAAGGCTTGAGGCCAGTTCGGGCAGGGAGGTGCCCAGAGCGACGATGGTAAGCCCGATGATGAGGTCGGAAATACCAAAGGCATGGGCAATGGACACGGCCCCCCAGACCAGCATCTGAGAGCTGATGATCAGGAACCCCAGCCCCAGGCTCAGGCGGAAGAGGGCTTGGGGGATGCGGATATTCGTGGCGGGCAGGACCTTTTCTTCCCCTTGCCCGGTTTTTTTTCCCATGGAAAGGACCATGAGGAAGATGAAAACCGCAAGGAGCACGCCCGCTTCCCAACGGGAGACAGAAGCATCAAAAAGCTGAAATACCGCAAGAAGGGTTACGAGCATGAGTACGGGAAGGGCTCTGCGCAGCACTTCTGCTGTAACGGGAATGGGACGGATCAGGGCCGTGAGGCCCAGGATGAGGGCGATATTGGCGATGTTGGAGCCATAGGCGTTTCCAAGGGCAAGCCCGCCCTTGTTTTCAAAGGAAGCCAGGGCGGAGACCAGCATTTCCGGTGCGGAAGTTCCGAAGCCCACAATGATCATGCCGATGAGAAGGGGCGACATGCCAAGCCGCCTTGCCAGGCTGGCGGCTCCGTCCACGAAAAGATCCGCGCTGAAAACCAGGATGCCAAGCCCTGCGATCAGGGCTGCCCATGCCCACAGAATGTCCATGATACGCCTTTTTGAAAAATGGAAAGCCCCTTGATGGCAAGCCTGTCTTCTCCTTACGCTTACGGAGCCCTGCGGCCTTCAGGCCGTCGGCTTCAGGAGATGAAAGTGCTGCCTATTTAGTCTATTCCTTTGACTTTTTCCAGAAGATTCGCGAAACCATGGGCCAGCCCGTGAAGGGCCATACAGCATCCTCAGCTGTCTTTTTAAATTTTTTATTTTAAAACAATGGAAAGCATGATGGAACCTTTTACATATCAGGATGTCCTGGCCCTGGAAGAAGGGGAGGTGGCCTGGCGATCCCTTGGAAATGCTTTCGTTCACCCCCTTGCCGGGGAGTTGAAGGATTTTTTCAGGGTGGATGCCGAAGGCCTGAGGCATTTGACGGAAGAGGCCTTCCGGGATGCGGCCTTTTTGCTGCGTACCCGGCATCTGGAGCAGCTTGCCGCCATTCTCAAGGATGGGGAGGCTTCGGCCAACGACCGTTTTGTGGCCTTGGAGCTTCTGAAAAATGCCGTCATCAGCGCGGACAGAATCTTTCCCATGTGCCAGGATACGGGCACGGCCCTTGTCATGGCCAAAAAGGGAGAAAGGGTGCTGACCGGTGCAGACGATGCCCGCTGGATCGCAGAGGGTGTCGCCAGGGCCTATACGGAGGAGAATCTCCGATATTCCCAGATGGCTCCCCTTTCCATGTATGAGGAAGTGAATACGGGAAACAACCTGCCCGCCCAGATTGACATTGCCGCAGTACCCGGAGACATTTATAAGTTTCTTTTTGTGGCCAAGGGCGGCGGATCGGCGAATAAGTGCTTCTTATACAACAAAACCCAGCAGATCCTTTCTCCTGAGGTGCTGCTTCCCTTTCTGCGGGAAAGCCTGAAGGAGATCGGCACCTCGGCCTGTCCGCCCTACCATCTGGCCGTTGTGGTCGGAGGGCTCAGTGCAGAACATACCCTGAAAACCCTGAAACTTGCTTCCACGGGCTGCCTTGATACCCTGCCCCGGAGCGGCAATGCCCTGGGCCGGGGGTTTCGGGACTTTTCCCTTGAGGCCGAGCTTTTTGCCATGAGCCGGGAGCTGGGTCTCGGAGCCCAGTTCGGGGGATGCTGCTTCTGCCATGACGTGCGGGTGGTGCGACTTCCCCGGCACGGAGCCTCCTGCTTTGTGGGCGTGGGGGTGAGCTGTTCCGCCCATCGCAATATTATCGGTAAAATCAGCCGCGAAGGCCTTTTTCTGGAAAAGCTGGATGAAGACCCCGCCCGTTTTCTGCCGGAGCCGGAGTTTAATGCGGAAGAAGCCGTATCCATTGACCTGAACCGTCCCATGGAAACCATCCGCAGCACCCTCTCCGGCCTCCGGGTGGCCACACGGGTCATGCTGAACGGCCCCATTGTGGTGGCAAGGGACATTGCCCACAGCAGGCTGAAGGCCATGCTGGAGAGGGGCGAAAAACTGCCGGAGTATTTTTTAGAGCACATGGTGTATTATGCGGGCCCTGCCAAAACGCCTGCGGGCCATGCCTCCGGTTCCTTCGGACCCACCACCGCAGGCCGCATGGACCCCTATGTACCGGCCTTTCAGGAGAAGGGAGCTTCCCTTGTCATGCTGGCCAAGGGCAACCGTTCTTTTCTGGTCCGGGATTCCTGCAGAAAATACGGGGGCTTTTATCTTGGCTCCATCGGTGGCCCTGCGGCAAGGCTTGGACGGGACTGTATCCGGGATGTGCGGGTGCTGGATTTTGCGGATCTGGGCATGGAGGCGGTGTACCGTATTGAAGTGAAGGATTTTCCAGCCTTCATCATTATGGATGACAAGGGCAATGATTTTTATGAGCTTTTTCTCGGCCCAGGGGCATCGGGAAAGGGCTGAGACAGGGCTTGTTTTTTTTTGCTGGCGCGGATTTTAAAAACGCTGCTTTCCAAATATGACCTTTCAGACAAGAACAGGGATCACTATGGGCTGGTTGGGAAAACTGGTGGGAGGCACCCTGGGATTTGCCATAGGCGGGCCTTTGGGAGCCATTCTGGGGGCCGCCTTCGGCCATGGTTTTGATAAGAGGGATGAGGCGTATCTTTCCGGCAGGGGCGGACGACCTGGGGGATACCGCAGGATTGAAACCCAGGATGACGCCCGGCACATGACCTTTTTTGTGGCGGCCTTTTCCATGCTGGCCAAGCTTACCAAGGTGGATGGCCGGATCTCGGAAGCAGAGATCCGTACCATAGAAGAAATCATGGAAAAGGATCTGCGGCTGAATACGGAATCGAGGAAAATCGCCATTCAGATTTTCAGAACCGCTGTCCAGTCTCCGGAAACCTTTGAGTCCTTTGCCATCCAGTTTGCCGATGCCTTCCGCCATCAGCGTCAGATTCTGGAACTCATGGCAGACATTCTCTTCCGGGTGGCGGCCAGTGATGGCGGAGTCAGCAGTGACGAGGAAAGGCTGATCCGCAGTGCCGTGCGTATTTTCGGGCTTTCTGCGGGTTTTTACGAGCAGATCCGTTCCCGTTATATGAAAAAGGACAAAAACGAGTATGAGGTGCTGGGTCTTGATCCTTCGGCAACGGACGAGGAAGTCAAGAAGCAGTACCGTAAGCTGGTGCGGGAGTATCACCCGGACACCATTGCCTCCAAAGGTCTGCCTGAGGAATTCACGGAACTTGCGGAAGAAAAGTTCCGCACCATACAGGAAGCCTATGAGAGCATCAAGAAAAGCCGGGGCATGACCTGATTTTCTTTAAAGGGTGGGCGGCGATTTTCAAGGCGTGAAAAAAACACACGACCGGAGGGTTTTCATGGACAGGGAGCAGGGCTTCCTCCTTCTTGGGGACAGAAGAAAGATCTGGGATTTTATTGTGATCGGTGGCGGAGCCACGGGCCTTGGGGTGGGGGTGGATGCCGCCAGCCGGGGCTATTCCGTTCTGCTTCTGGAGGCAGGGGATTTTGCCGAAGGCACTTCCGGACGTTCCACCAAGCTCATCCACGGCGGGGTGCGCTATCTCCAGCAGGGAAACGTGGCCCTTGTGGTGGAGGCCCTGCATGAAAGGGGCCTTCTTCTGCGGAATGCGCCCCACCTTGTGCATAACTTAGAGTTTCTGGTTCCGGACTATCGCTGGTGGGAGCGGCCCTTTTACGGAGTGGGCCTGAAGCTTTATGACATGCTCGCCGGAAAGCATGGTTTTGGTAAATCCCGCATACTCTCCAGAAAAGAAACCCTTGCCCGCATCCCGACCCTGGAGCCTGAGGGCCTGAAGGGCGGGGTCATGTACCATGACGGGCAGTTTGATGACGCAAGGCTTGCCATCACCCTGGCCCACACCTTGAGCGATGCCGGAGGCCTTGCCATGAACCATGTGGCTGTGAAGGGGCTTTTGAAAAATGGCGGAGGTCAGGTCTGCGGTGTCCGGGCAGAGGATCAGCTGACAGGGAGAAGTTTTGAAATCGAGGGCCGTGTGGTGATCAACGCCACAGGCCCCTTTGTGGACAGTATCCGCAGCATGGATGATCCGGATACCCCTTTTCTGATTGCCCCCAGCCAAGGCATTCACATTGTGCTGGATAAATCCTTTGCGCCCTTAAAAACCGCCCTCATGGTGCCCCATACCGATGATGGCCGGGTGATCTTCATGGTTCCCTGGTGCGACAGGGTGCTGGTGGGCACCACGGACACGGCTTTGGCGGCGGTGGACCGCAATCCTAAGCCCTTTCAGGAAGAAGTGGATTTTCTTCTGACCCATGCAGGCCGGTATCTGGCCAAAGATCCCGCAAGGGAGGATATCTTAAGTGCTTTTGCCGGTATCCGACCCCTGGTGGCGGCAGCGGACAAAAAGAACACCTCAGCCCTTTCAAGGGATTATCACCTCGCTATGGCCCCTTCCGGGCTGGTCACCATTGCGGGCGGCAAATGGACCACCTACAGAAAAATGGCCGAAGACACGGTGGATCGGGCCATCCCCCTGACGGGTCTTCCTTTCAGACGCTGTGTTACAGCAAGGCTGCGTCTGCATGGCTATATGGAAGGTGCGAATCCGGAAGATCCCTTTCATGTTTACGGAACCGATGGAAAGGCCGTGGAGGCCTTAGGGGAAGGGCGACCGGAGCTGCTTTTGCCCCTGCACCCGAAGCTTCCCTACCGGGGTGTGGATGTGCTCTGGGCTGTGCGCCATGAAATGGCCCGTACCCTGGAGGATGTTTTAAGCCGCAGAATGCGGGCCCTGGTGCTGGATGCCAGGGCGGCGCTGGAGATGGCAGGCAGGGTGCTGGATCTCATGGCCGAAGAACTGGGAAGGGATGGGGCCTGGAAGATCCGGGAACGGACGTTTTTTGGAAAGCGGGTTGAAGAAAGCCTCGCAGTTTAACCGGATAGGTTCCTGAGGGCTTTTTGGGCCATGCGGGCAGCCTCCTCTATGGGGCTTAAGACCTTGTCTTCAAAGGCTTTCTGCTGAAGGAGAGTGGAAAGGGCCTTTGGGATGAATTCTTTAAAAAAAACCTTTCCCTTTTCACGGGAGAGGAAGGAAAAAGCCCCGAGAATCTGAAGGTTCCGGCAGAGGGCGGCATAGGTGTAGCCCTTCCGGAAGCTTTCCGGGCAGACCCCTTCCCCGGCCATGAGGGTTTTTGTTTTTTCAAAAAGGGTTTCCCGCATGTCTGAAGGCAGGTCTGCATAGGGGTCGAGGAGGAGGGCCGCAAGGTCATACTGAAGGGGACCTGCCATGGCACCCTGAAAGTCAATGATGCGGGGGAAGCCTTCATGGATCATGATGTTGCGGCTTTGAAGATCCCTGTGCATGAGACCCAAGCAGCCGTTTTCAAGGGTTTTTTCCGCAAGGTGTAAAAAGGCCCGGGAAAGACCCGCTGGCAGGCTGTCAAGGCCAAGATCGTTTCTGAGAAAGGCCCTTTCAAAGTATCCGCATTCCCTCTCAAGGATGAGTTTTCTGTCATAGAGGGGAAAGGTGAAGGCCATTTCGGGGATAAAACCCGAAGCGGCCTTTTTCATGGCCGGAAAGAGGGCGATGATTTTTTCATAATAGGGCAGGCAGGCCTTTGGCCCGCTTTGGAGGATGAGATCGTGGAGGCGTGTATCCCCGAGGTCTTCCATGGCCACAAGGCCCGCAAAAAGATCCTGACCCGGAATGGCCGGAACCGGAATGCCGGATGCGGCAAGGTGTTTTCCCAGGGCAAGGCAGGCGGTGGCTTCCGAAGGGGTGGTAAGTCCCTGAATGCCGTGATCCGCCACAATGAGGCTGGAACCGTCGGCCCATCCGATGCGCCACCACCTGCGATCTGAACCGTCGCCGCAGAGGCGCTCTTTGTGCAGGACAGGGCTTTTTTTGTGCAGGGAGGTGAGAAGTGTTTCCAGGGCCGCATCGGTAAAGGTTTCCGGTGTGCCCAGATCCGACCAGCGGGAAGCAGGAGCAAGACAGAAGCCAAAGGGCGCTTTCTCGGCAAGGATCATGGCCCTGTAGGCTTCGATGGAAGAAAAGATCCGGCCTTTGGGGAAAAAGGCCAGGGCTTCTGGGGACAAAATCTGAATGCCGGTAAAGGCAAGACGTCTGCTGTCCTGGGGGACGGGATCGTCCCGGAATCCTGCAATCTCTTCTTTCTGAAGGGCCACATGGTTTAAGTCTTTGGAAGGCAGAAGGGCCAGGGTGGCCAGGGCCTTTTTTTCCCGGTGAAAGGCCCAAAGGGGGGGAAGGTCCAGATCCATGCGGATATCCGCATTCATCACCAGCATGGGATCCTCCTTAAAAAAATCCTTCATGTTGGCGATGGCCCCCCCCGTATCGAGAAGCCTTTCCTCCCTGCGGCAGAAGACGGGGACAGGCCAGCTCTGTCTGCGGATATGGTCTTCTACCAGGGGTGCCAGATGGTGGGTGTTGAGGAGGATGGCTTCAATGCCCTGAGCCGCAAGCTGATGGATGAGGCGATCCAGGATGGGAAGGCCCCCTACGGGAAAGAGGGGTTTGGGCAGAATTTCCGTATGGGGTTTTAAACGGGTGCCCAGACCTGCGGCAAGGAGAATGGCGCGCATGGAATCTCTTTAAGGGAAAAAAGGTGAAACCGGTCTTCGGATGAAAGCCGGTTTCCCCTTAAGGGGTTTTTGAGGTGGCAAAAGATCAGGTCACGATCAGGTTAATGTAGTGCTGGATGCGGTCTGCGTGCCCTGCAATGGCTTCCTTGTCTTCTGAGCCTTCCAGTCCCACCCGCAGGAAGTAGGCAAGTCCGTTTTTGTAATTGACGCCGGAAAGGGACTCGATTCGGTTGATCTCTCCCCTTTTGCTCATGCGCTGGCCCATGGACTGGATTTTTTTCAGGCGGTTTTTGGGCTCCACCGTACCCGCAGGGTAACGCATGAAGAAATTGAGTACCACCCAGTAGGACTCCAGGTAGGTCAGGAGAAAAGCGGAAAAGAGTTTCAGTTTCCGAAGACCCGCAGCGGTGACATTGTAGGTGTCCGGGAGGGTGGGGTGGGGAACAAGGATGGCATCATCAATGAAGGCCTTGAGGTTCTTCCGCACCAGGGTTTCCGCGCTGCGGTGGGGATCTTTGAAAAATTCATCGCTGAAAAAATCTGTCAGCTCCGCATAGGTGAGATGCAGGTCTGCGGAGGTGAACTGCAGGGCGTCCTGCTCCAGAATGGCAAGGGAGGTATAGGCTGCGGGTATGAAAAAGGCGATGACATTGTTTTTGTAGTAATCAAGGATGGGGCGTTTGCCTTCGTTTAAGACAATGCGCAGTTCCTCGGCCCCTTCCTGGCTGCCTGCATCCACAAAGCCCCTCTGCACAAAGGCATCGGCCACCTGCCTGAGGGCATAGTCCGGGTTGATCTGCAGGGTGTCGGCCATGCGCACGCCCATGCGGTTGAGATAGGAAAGATAGGCTTCCATGACCTCGGCCAGACGGGAGTAGGGAATGGTGGGCTGAAAGATATTAAGCAGGGCTCCGGCCACAACACCGTAGGGTGTGGCCACGCTGACCTGGTTGATGGCGTGGATGCAACGGAAAGCCAGTTCGGTGCAGACTTCCTGGTGGGTTTCCCTGTCCATGTCCGCAGCCTGGATGTTTTTTTCATCAAAGTAGCGGTTTAAAGAAATGGGTTTGTCAAAATTGACGTAAACTTTGCCATAACGTACTTTAAGGGACTTTCTGGCCTTGACCAGCTGGCCCATGCTTTCGGGTTTTTTCTCACCCCCGCTCAGTTCGTGCAGGTAGGATTTTTCTTCAAGAACCCTGTCATATCCGATGGAAATGGGGACGATGGAGAGATCCGGAGAAACCCCTTTGCCATAGGCGTTGAGGGTCTGGGAAAGAAGTCCCATCTTGGGGGAGAGGAGTTTGCCCGTGCGGCTGCGTCCGCCTTCGATGAAAAATTCGATATTAAAGCCTTCGCTGAGGATTTTTTCCACATAAGAAGAAAAAATACGGGCATAGAGGCGGTCTCCCTTAAAGGTCCGTCTGAGGAAAAAGGCTCCGCCTCCCCTGAAAATAACGCCCAGGGGCCAGAAACTTAAGTTTTTTCCCGCAGCCACATGGGGGCAGGGCATTTTGTTGTGGTGAAAGAGATAGGAGAGGATGAGATAATCCAGATGGCTCTTGTGGCAGGGAACCAGGATGAGGGGGCCCTTTTTGGCCGCCTGTTTAACCCGGTTGAGGCCTTCCTGATCCACGGAAATGCCTTCAAAGATATTTTTCAGCATCCAGGTGAGTACCATATCGTAAAGACGTATCCAGCCCATGGAGTAGTTGGCTGCAATCTCATCCAGGTAGTCCTTGGCCTTTTTCCGGACAGAGTGAAGACTTTTACCGCTTTCTGCGACTTCTTCTTCCAGAATTCTCTGAACCTTTTCACTGGTGAGAATGGATTCAATGAGCTCCGCCCGTTTTTTCAGCACTGGGCCTGTGATACTCTGACGATGCAGGGTGAAGATTTTCTGAAGCTCCCTGCGGACCTGAAGCGCCTGGTTTTCCGTGGAAAGGAACTGGTGTTCAGGCTTCAGGAGAAAGTCTTGCAGGGAAAAGGGCTCTGAAAATTCCACAAAGACCTTGCGGGTGTTTTTGCGGATCAGGGTAAAAAACCGGCGGATTTTGCCAGGCTCTTCGGCAGAGCCGAAGAGAATATCCATAAAGGATGGCGTGTCCCTGTGGGGATCAATGCCGTAAAAAAGAATCTGAGGAAGGATATGGATGGGTCTTTCGCAGGTCTTTTGCATCTCAATGAGATAGGCGATGGGGTCGGTGCGGGACTGGAGAAAACGACGTTCAAAACCTTTTTTGCTGGAAAGGGAGAAAAAGCCCGTATGTCCTTCCAACAACCTGTTCTGGTAAAAACCATTGGCGTAGGGGTCGGGAAGACGAAAGTGGCGGAGAAAATAAAGGATGTGGGCAAAAAAAATCCGCAGCGTGCGGCGCAGGGGTTGAAAGGCAAAGACCCGGTAATCAAGGCCGATGCGGGGGGCTGGCATCCCCAGTTTCTGATACCGGAAAAAGGAGAAGAGAAACTCAAGGTTGCTGCGTCTTGGGGTAACGTAGAGAAGAATGGCGTCTTCGGGTAGACCCTGGGTCATTTTTTTCAATTCAGGGCCTGTGTCAATATTGCGGAAGAAAAACCGGAAAAGGAGGGCGGAGAACCAGCCGGGTTTTTTGTTGAGAACGGAAGCATAGCCTTCTTGGTGGTGGGCAGTGTATGCATCCGCCCATTTGCGGAAGGAAAAACGCTGAGGTTTTTCGGAAATTTCGGGAGTGGGGGTCTCTGGCATGGGGAATCCTTATATGTGCAGGTTCCAGGGGGTTTTGAAAAGGTTTTTTCAGGGTGGGGTGTGGCGGATCCGCCGGGCCGTAAACCTTCTCCGGCCAAGACCTAGCAGAGAACGAAAGGGCTGGCAACTGCAAAGGCTTGCCCAAATCGGCCTTTTTTCGAGTTTTCAGATTCCGGCTTGCGCAGGCGTTCGGGTTTCCGGACTCCCGGTATTGCCGGAAAAGAGGCTTGAAGATGCCGGAAGCTTGGCTTCTGTTTTTTTCATTGCGGGAAAGGCCCGCTTGTGGCAATGTCCAGAAGCCTGAAAGATTATTTTCAGGCTTGTTTTGCCATATGGGCTATGATATTTTCCTCGGAATTTGTCAGTATAGGGAAAAGGGCGGGTGTTTTTGAAAAGCAACCCCTAAAGAGGACGAAGGCATATGGGAGTCCCGGAAAGCGCGCGGGCAATTTTTGTTTTTTTTAAAGCTGAAAATTGTTAAGGCTTTTCAGGAAATCGATGTGGCTCGTCAGGAATGATACTTATTTAAAGGAGGCATGTTTACAATGAAAACGTTAGTGGGTGGTGCAGTTGCCGCTGTTCTGGGCGTGATTGGTCTTGCCGTGTGGTTTGGCGCATTCCTTCAGCTGATTGCCGGCGCTCTTCCGATCATGCTGCTGATTGGTGGTGGCCTTGCCCTCTACCTTGGCTTTGACGAGCTCAAGGACAGCTGGAAAAACGAAGAGGGTGTGGAAGTTAAAAGCAATCAGGACCGTATTGCAGAACTGGAAAAAGAGCTGGAAGCCCTTAAAAAATCCTGATTCCATATCCGCACCGGTAATTCTGAAAGGGGCTGCGCCTGGCGTTTAGCCCCTTTTTTCATGGGTGATTTCCCGGGAGATTTTCAATATGGCGCGTCCTCTGGAAATTCTTGTGGTGGATGACAGTGCACTCATCCGCAAACTGCTCCGGGAAGAGCTGCAGGCTGCAGGGTATCGGGTCAGTGAGGCGGCCAATGGTTTTGAAGCCCTGGCCAGAGCTGCGGAGCCCCCTCCTCCGGATCTCATTACCCTCGATATTGATATGCCCGGTCTTGGGGGGTTTGAAACTTTCCGTAAGCTTCAGGAAGAACATTATCGCCGTTTTTTTACCCATGTGGAAGATGCAAGAATTCCCATTGTTTTTGTTACAGCCAATGACTGTATTGCCACTCGTCAGAAGGGTTTTGCCCTGGGTGCTGCGGATTTCATCACCAAGCCCTTTGCCAGGGGGGCCTTGAAAGCTGCGGTGGAAGCCATACTGAAACCCCCGAGGCCCATGACCGGCATGACGGCCCTTGTGGTGGATGACAGTGACACGGCACGCCACATTGTAACCGATAACCTCAGGCGGGAAGGTCTGCATGTGTTTGAGGCCGAAGACGGGCAGGCGGCCTGTGAGATTCTTGGCACGACAGACTGGGCCATGGATATCGTGGTGACGGACCTGGTTATGCCGCGTATGGATGGTATTGCGCTCTGCCGGGAAGTACGGTGCAGACCCAGCCTGGAAGACACGCCGATTATTTTTCTCACAGCCCTTGCGGATCAGAAGGAGCTTCTGAAAATTTTTGCCGCAGGCGGATCCGATTATCTTGTCAAACCTTTTTTCAAGGAAGAATTTCTGGCCCGGGTGAATGTGCATCTGGAGCGTACCCTTCTTACCCGCAAGCTGCGCGGGACTATCCGTGATCTGCAGCTTGCAGAGGCGGAGAAGGAAGAACGTCAGAAGCGGGAGGGGGCTTTGGGGATGGCTGCGACCATCTGCCATGAGTTGAACCAGCCGCTTCAGAAAATCAGCGGATATGCCGAGCTTTTGCAGATGTCCGGGGCTGGAGAAAGGGCCAGCACACTGCGGTATGCAAAAGAAATCATGCATGCGGTTTCTGAGATGGGAGCCCTTACCCGGAAGCTAATGCGTCTGACCCAGTACAGAACCCGGAACTACCCAGGCGGAGAAACCCTTGTATCCCTGGACCCCCAGGACTGACCATGCCCGCCCTGGGCAGATGTGTTTTTGGCAGATTGTTTTTTTCAGGCAAAAAGCCTCATTTATCTTCCGGAAAATCCACGCGCCGCCTCCACCGAAACGACAAACGGGATTGTCTGGTGACCCAGGAATTTGGAGGACAGGGTGCTCAGGATTGACGTCCATCGCCTGCTTTCCCGGAATACCTTCACCTATCGTCTGGATGTGGAAAATGGACCTGAACACTGGACCGGACGCGCCCAGATGGTGTGTCGACCCGTTTTCACCTACCAGCATGCCAAACATTTTCCCACGGACGCCATTTATGAGACCTGCCTTCACTGCGGTTTGAACACCAGCGAATGGATAGGACACCTGCGGATTTTCTATCCCAATGGAGATGCGCCCTCTCTGGAGCGTATGCGCATGGGCGTGGGGAGCGCGGTGCTCTGTACGGTGTGCGCGGATCTTGCCGCAGCCGGAGGGCTGCTCTTGTATGCCCTGCCCACAACGCCGAGTATGCTGGCCTTTCTCAAAAAGAAACGCTTTGTTTCTTTTGCAGCGTTTCCGGACCAGTTTTTTCTTCCCCTTGCCCATATGAGTCCTGAAATGCTTGGGAAACCGTCTCTGTGATGGAAAAATCCTTTCCGGAAGGCACAAAGGGAATGGTTTTTTCCTTGCCTTGGGGGATTTTCAGGCTTAGGTTTCTTTGGTCTGCAAAAAAGTCTTTGTTCTTTATACCAGGCCAGACCGGAGGTTCTATGGAGCAGCAATATCGTTTTCCCGTTACGGGCATGCATTGTGTCAATTGCGCCAAGGGCGTTGAGAAGGCCGTATCCGCTCTGGCAGGTGTGGAGTCGGCCAGTGTGAATTTTGCCTCGGAAACCCTCCATGTCCGCCTTGATCCGGAAAAGGTTTCCCCAGCCCTTGTGGCGGCTGCGGTGGCAAAGGCCGGATTCCAGGTTCCGGAAAGCCGGGTTCGTATTGCCATTACAGGGATGCACTGCGTCAACTGTGCCAGAGGGGTGGAAAAGGCCCTTTTTGCCGCAGAGGGTGTGGTGGCTGCGGAAGTGAATTTTGCCGCAGAAGAGGCCGAGGTCCGGTACCTTGCCGGGCAGACGGATATGCAGCGTCTTGCGGATGTGGTGCGTAAGGCGGGTTTTACTCCCATCCTCGGAGATGGAGAGGGGCTTTTGGCGGAAGATGAGGAAAAAAAGGCGCGGGAGCAGGAAATCCGAGATCAGAAGAAGAAGTTTTTTGTGGGGGCTCTTTTTACCCTGCCCCTTTTCATCCTTTCCATGGGACGGGATTTTCAGGTTTTCGGTCCCTGGAGTCAGTCTCCTTTCATGGAATATCTTTTCTGGTTTCTGGCAACCCCTGTGCTTTTTTATACAGGACTTGATTATTTCAAAGGCGCTTATCAGAGCCTGAAAAACAAAAGCGCCAATATGGATGTGCTGGTGAGCCTCGGGGCCTCTGTGGCCTATTTTTATTCCGTGTGTGTGCTGTTTTTTCCCGGCATCGGAAACCATGTGTATTTTGAAACCGCTGCGGTGATCATCACCCTCATCAAGCTTGGCAAGCTTCTTGAGGCCAGAACACGGGGAAAAAGCGGGGAGGCCATTCGCAGACTCATGGATCTCTCTCCCAAGATGGCCATCCGGCTGGAGGGTGACCGCGAAGTGGAGATCCCCGTATCGGACATCCGCAAAGGCGATACCCTGGTGCTGCGTCCGGGAAGCCTTGTGCCCGTGGACGGCGTTGTCCTTGAAGGTCGCAGTGCGGTGAATGAGTCCATGCTGACAGGAGAATCCCTGCCCCTTGATAAAAAACCCGGAGACAGCCTCACCGGCGGTACCCTGAACCATGAAGGCCGTCTTGTGTTCCGGGCAGAACGGGTGGGGTCGGAGACGGTGCTGGCGGGCATCATCCGTCTGGTGCGGGAAGCCCAGGGCAGCCGCACCCGCGTTCAGGCCCTGGCGGATCGGGTGGCAGCGGTTTTTGTGCCTGTGGTGGTGGCGGTGGCGGTGCTGACCTTTGCCGTATGGTGGCTGGTTTCAGGGGATGGCGTGGAAGCCATGGTGCGGCTGGTGGCCGTTCTGGTGATCGCTTGCCCCTGTGCTTTGGGCCTTGCCACACCCACGGCGGTGATGGCGGGGACGGGTCGGGCTGCGGAAAGCGGTGTTCTGTTTAAAAACGGCATGGCCCTGGAGGACGCAGCCGTCGTGGATACGGTGGTGTTTGACAAGACCGGCACCCTGACCCTGGGGCATCCGGAGCTAACGGATATCCATGTACTGGCCCCGGAGTTTTCCGAGGAAAGTCTGCTGGGCTTTGCCACTGCTGTGGAAAAGGGATCGGAGCATCCTGTGGGACGGGCCCTGGTTTCCGCAGGAGAAAAGAAGGGGGTTTGGATTCCTCCGGTTCAGGATTTTGTCAGTGTGGGAGGGGCCGGGGTCCAGGCCCAGGTGAATGGGCTGGATGTGAGGCTGGGACGGCCGGACTGGCTGGAAGCAGAAGGGATTTCCCTGGTATCCGCCAAAGAGGCCATGGCAGGATTGAGAAAAGAGGGGAAAACCGTGCTGGCCCTCGGTGTGGCAGGAAAGCCTGCAGCACTTTTTGCGGTTTCCGATGCACCAAGACCCGAGGCTGCCAGCGTGGTGTCAGCGCTGAAGTCCATGGGGATGCGCACCGTACTCATGACAGGGGATACGGCTCAGAGTGCGGCCATGGTGGCAAAGGCCTGCGGCATTGATGCGGTTCTTTCTGAAGTGCGGCCGGATGGAAAATCAAAGGCCATCGAAAAGCTGAAGGGAGAAGGGCGGAAGGTGGCCATGGTGGGCGACGGTGTCAACGATGCTCCGGCCCTGGCTACGGCGGATCTGGGGGTGGCCATGGGTACGGGAACGGATGTGGCCATGGAGACGGGGGATGTGGTGCTGGCAGGAGGCAGGCTCTCCCAGGTGCCCTTTGTGTTTGTCATGGGCCGAAAAAGCCTCCGGGTGATCCGCCAGAATCTGTTCTGGGCTTTCTGTTACAATGTGCTGCTCATTCCCGTGGCCGCAGGGGTTCTCGCATCCTTTGCCATGCTGCCCATGATGCTCAAACATCTGGACCCCATGGCCGCAGCCCTGGCCATGGCCTTAAGCAGTCTTACGGTGGTGAACAATTCCCTGCGGCTTTATCGTTTCCGGCCGGAAAAAGGCCGCAGAGAAGATGGCTTCAGTTCCTGATTACAGGATGAGGGCCGGATAAGGGCCGGATGATATCCGTATTCATCAAGGAGAGGTTTTATGTCTGTCTGGCAGGTGCATGTCTTGGCCAATGGCCGTTTTTCCGTACGTTTTCGCACTCCCGAGGGGCGGGATCTCCTGGCTCCCATGGAAAACATTCCAAGCAGCATTTTTCTGCTCAGATCCGGGGATCGTTTCCTTCTGGTGGATACGGGCTTTGATCCTCTGGATGTGGGGGGCCTGGGTTCTTCGGCCTCCCAGAAGAGGGAGGAAAGGCTGGAGGAGGCCCTGGAGGCCGCAGGCCTTGCACCTCGGGAGATCGGGGATGTGGTCATGACCCATCTGCACTGGGACCATACCGCAGGCATGGGGCTTTTTCCCCATGCCCGTTTTCATGTGCAGGCGGACGCCTTCCGGGCCTTCAATGCCCTGAATCCCAATGAGGAAACCTACTACCGCCCCGATCACTGGCTTTCACTTCTGGATCAGATGGTGCTGGTGGAAGGGGATGTGGAAATTCTGCCTGGCATAAAAGTGCGGCGCACAGGGGGCCATTGTCCGGGGCATCAGGTGGTGCTGGTGGAAACGGGAAAGGGGGTTCTCGCCCTGGCCGGGGATCTTCCCTATGACTATTCCGGACTCTGGTCCGCCCTGCCTGAGGATTTCTGGGAGGCATACCGCAAGGGCGCAGGGAAAGGATTCTGGTGGACGGAGGCCGCATGGGAAAAACTTGCGGGTTTTATGGAGGCAAGGGGGCTTCTGGGTGCACCATCCTCTGAAAGAGAGCTGAACTTTTCAAAGTTGCGGCGCTCCTGCACAGAGGTGCTGCTTACCCATGATCCCGGCCTTTATGCGGGAAGTCTGCGACAACCCGCATAGATTTAAAAGCCGTAGCTTGTGCCATCCCAGCAGTGGGTGCAGAGTTTTTCCCTGGGAAGGCCGATGGCAGCCACAAGATCTTCAAGGGTCTGGAATTTCAGGGAGGAGAGGTTGAGTCTCTTCTGAATCCAGGCCACCATGGCAGCATATCTGGGATCGCTGGCATCGGCATAGCGGTCAAGGTGCAGGGCTTCCTCTCCTTCCAGGGCCAGAATGGCCTTGCGGGTGATGAGTTCAAGGGAGGATCGGGATGTGGAGAAATTCAGAAATTCACAGGGATGGATGAGGGGAGGGCAGGCCACCCGCATGTGCACGGCCTTTGCACCGTAGGTGTAGAGGATGCGGGTGTTGTCCGAAAGCTGGGTGCCCCGGACAATGGAGTCGTCAAGGAGCACCATGGATTTCCCCTCAATGAGGCTGCGGTTGGGGATGAGCTTCATTCTGGCCACAAGATCCCGTGTTTTCTGGTTCTGGGGCATGAAGCTTCTCGGCCAGGTGGGGGTGTATTTCACAATGGGCCGCTGATAGGGAATATGGCGGGCATTGGCGTAGCCCACGGCGTGTCCGATACCCGAATCCGGAACACCTGCGGCAAAGTCTGCATCCACCTGATCTTTTATACCCATGGCCGCTCCGCAGTTGTAGCGGCAGGTTTCCACATTGATGCCTTCATAGCTTGAGGAGGGATAGCCATAATAGACCCAGAGAAAGGAGCAGATCTGCATGGCATCCTTTGGCGCGATGCGGGTTTCCCAGCCTGAAGGGGTTACGAAGACCGCTTCTCCGGGCCCAAGATCCTTCACCGTTTCATAGCCGAGGTTGACAAAGGCGCTGGATTCCGAAGAAAGGACAAAGCTCCCTTCCTTTTCTCCGAGAATGAGGGGGGTGCGGCCGAGAAGATCCCGGCATCCGTAGAGTCCCTTTTCCGTCATGAGGATGAAGGTGCAGGAACCCTTGATTTTTTCCTGGGCGGCGCGGATACCTCTTTCAAAGGAATCTTCACTGCTGATAAGCATGGCCACCACTTCCGTGGGATTGACTCTGCCTGCGGAAGACTCGCTGAAGGCATAGCGGTTTGCATGGGCTTTTTCGGTGAGGGCTTCGATATTGGCAAGTTTGCCCACCGTTACCAGGGCAAAGCGGCCAAGGTGGGAGGAAAAGACCATGGGCTGGGCATCCGTGTCACTGATGACCCCAATGCCGAGGTTGCCGGAAAAAAGGCCCAGGTCCGGTTCAAACTGGGTGCGGAAATAGCTGGACTCCAGGTTGTGGATTTTACGGGTAAAGCCCGAAGGCCCGGCCACGGCCATGCCGCCCCGCCGGGTGCCGAGGTGGGAGAGATAATCCGTACCGTAGAAAAGATCGCCCACACAATCCGTTTTCCGGGCCACGCCAAACACGCCCCCCATGATGCTCCCTTCCTTAGAAAATTTTAAAGAAGAACAACAAAAAACCTGGATGCTGGGATCTGAATCCGGCTTTTTGTCTTATGAGTATGGATGCAAACGGGGGCGTTATAGAATTCCTTGGACCACAAGTACAGGAAAAAAAGCATGAAGGCTGTGGATTTTCCATGAAAAAGGGTGTTGACAGAAAGGGGGTTACACTGTTAAAGGATTTTTTCAAAACAAAGATAAGGAATCTTTCCATTATGCATAGTTTTGTACTTATCAACCTCATTCTCGTGCTCATTGTTCTCGTGGTGGTGGCGCCACCGCGTGAGAGCCAGGGTTGGTAATGGCAGCATAGATGCCAAACGGAAGAAGCAGAACCGTTATCAGCCTTGGAGCTGGTAACGGTTTTTTATTTTTTGAACGACAAAAGGAGCGACCATGCGCAGCCGTCAGGTGAAAGAAGGTATCGAAAGAGCCCCCCACAGATCCCTTTTCAAGGCCATGGGCTATACGGATGAGGAAATCCGGCGGCCCATCATTGGCATTGCCAATGCGGCCAATGACATCATTCCGGGACATGTCCATCTGGATAAGATCGTTGAGGCGGTAAAGGCCGGAATCTACATGGCGGGCGGTCTTCCCGTGACCTTCGGGGTCATCGGCGTGTGCGACGGCATTGCCATGAACCATACGGGGATGCACTACTCCCTGGGCAGTCGGGAGCTGGTTGCAGACACCATTGAGGTGATGGCCACGGCCCACGCCTTTGATGGTATCGTCATGGTGCCCAACTGTGACAAGATTGTTCCCGGTATGCTCATGGCGGCAGCCAGGCTGGACATTCCCACGGTCTTCATCAGCGGTGGGCCCATGCTGGCGGGAAAGCATCCGGAAAAGCCGGGTCAGAAGGTGGATCTCATTTCCGTGTTTGAGGCGGTGGGTGCGGTGAAGCGGGGCATTATGGATGAGCGGGAGCTGGGGCTTATTGAAGATGCGGCCTGTCCCACCTGCGGTTCCTGTTCCGGCATGTTCACGGCCAACTCCATGAACTGCCTCACGGAAGTCATCGGCATGGGGCTTCCGGGCAACGGCACTGTGCCTGCGGTGATGGCGGAACGCCAGCGCATGGCCAAATATGCGGGCATGAAGGTGATGGCCCTTTTTGAAGCGGGCATCACACCCCGGAGCATCATGACAGCCAAGGCCTTTGAGAATGCCCTGGCTGTGGATATGGCTTTGGGATGTTCCACCAACACCGTCCTTCATCTTCCCGCCATTGCGGCGGAGGCCGGTGTGTCCATGGATCTCAACACCATTAACGAGGTGAGTGCCAAAACTCCCCACCTCTGTTCTTTAAGCCCCGGCGGCAAGGATCACATTGAGGATCTGGACCGGGCGGGCGGGATCTCTGCGGTAATGAAGGTGCTGATGGATGCAGGCCGCATCCATGGGGACTGCATGACGGTCACGGGAAAAACCGTTGCCGAGAACATTGCCGCCGCCCGCGTAAAGGATGCGGAAGTCATCCGGCCCCTGGACCGGCCTTACCATGTGCAGGGCGGTCTTGCGGTTCTCTTCGGCAACCTCGCTCCGGAGGGCTGTGTGGTGAAGCAGTCTGCCGTGAGAGAAGAAATGATGGTGCATGAAGGCCCGGCAAGGGTCTTCAACTCCGAGGAAACAGCATCTGCTGCCATCATGGCAGGGGAGATCCGAAAAGGGGACGTGGTGGTGATCCGCTACGAAGGACCCAAGGGCGGGCCTGGGATGCGGGAGATGCTGACCCCCACCTCCACCATCGCAGGCATGGGGCTGGATGCGGATGTGGCCCTGATCACAGACGGCCGTTTTTCCGGGGGTACACGGGGAGCCGCCATCGGTCATGTGTCACCCGAGGCCAGCAGCGGCGGACCCATCGCCTTTGTGGAAGAAGGGGATCTCATTGCCATCAACATCCCTGAAAAAAGCATCACCCTCAAGGTGGACGCGGCGGTTCTTGAAAAGCGTAAGGCCCTGTGGGCGCCGCCAGCGCCCAAAATCACAAAGGGGTACATGGCCCGTTACAGCCAGCGGGTAACATCCGCCAGCCGGGGGGCTGTACTGGAAGGATAGGTTCTCATTGCTATGCAGACGGCGGCCCTTTCTGTACGGAGGGATTGGTCTCTTTCAAGTCCCCGGAGGGAAGGGGAGGAGGGCCGCCGGACGACATCTGACCCACAAGACAAGGAAGATTCCATGGAATTGACAGGCGCACAGATTCTCTGGCAGTCGCTCAAGGATGAGGGCGTGGACACGGTGTTCGGTTATCCCGGCGGTGCTGTCATCGATTTTTATGATGCCCTGGTGCAGTATGATATCCGTCATATTCTGGTCCGTCATGAGCAGGGTGCCGTCCATGCGGCGGACGGGTACGCACGGGCTTCGGGCAGGGTGGGGGTGTGCATGGTGACCTCAGGCCCCGGAGCCACGAACACGGTAACGGGCATTGCCACCGCCTATCTGGATTCCATTCCCATGGTGGTGATCACGGGCCAGGTGCCCACCAAGCTCATCGGCAACGATGCCTTCCAGGAAGTGGACATCGTGGGCATCACCCGGCCCTGCACCAAGCACAACTATCTGGTGAAGGACATCACCAAGCTGGAACGCATCATCAAGGAAGCCTTTTACATTGCCCGTTCCGGTCGTCCGGGACCTGTACTCATCGACATTCCCAAGGACGTGACCAACAGCCGTACGGTGTATAAGGCCATTAAGGATATCCAGATGGAGTCCTACAACCCCACCTACCAGCCCAACAACAAGCAGCTGAGCAAGGTGGTGAGCCTCATCAAGGAAGCCAAAAGGCCCCTGATTTTTACTGGCGGTGGTGTGGTGCTTTCCAAGGGTTCCGATGCTCTGACCCGCCTTGCCAAACGCACCAATATTCCGGTGACGGCTTCCCTCATGGGCCTTGGCAGCTATCCCGGAACGGACGAGAAGCTCTGGCTGGGCATGCTGGGGATGCATGGCACCTTCCGGGCCAACATGGCCACTTCCAACTGTGATCTCATGCTGGCCATTGGTGTGCGTTTTGACGACCGGGTTACGGGCAAGACCGATGAGTTCGCCACCAAGGCCACCATCGTTCATGTGGACATCGACCCCACCTCCATCCATAAGAATGTCATTGTGGATGTCCCCGTGGTGGGCGACTGCCGTCTGACCCTGGAAGCCCTGAATGAGCTTCTTGATGCGGAAGATCCTGCCCAGATCGGGCCGGAGCGCTCCGAATGGCTGGGACAGATCCAGAAATGGAAGGACACCAATCCCCTCCGGTACAAGCAGGACGGCTGTGATACCATCAAGCCCCAGTATGTGGTGGAAAAACTCTTTGAAGTGACCAAGGGCAATGCCATCATCAGCACGGAGGTAGGGCAGAATCAGATGTGGGCGGCCCAGTACTATCATTTTGATAAACCCAACCAGTGGTTGACCTCAGGCGGCCTTGGTACCATGGGCTACGGTTTTCCTGCGGCCATCGGCGCACAGATGGCCTGTCCGGACAGGTTGGTGGTGGACGTGGCGGGCGACGGCTCCATCCAGATGAACATTCAGGAAATGGCAACCGCAGTGCAGAACGGACTTCCCGTGAAGATCGTGATCCTGAACAACCAGTACCTTGGCATGGTGCGTCAGTGGCAGGAGCTTTTCTACAAGAAGAACTACTCCCAGACGGACATGACCCATGCCCCGGATTTTGTGAAGCTGGCTGAAGCCTACGGGGCAAAAGGCTTCAGAACCGCAAAGCCCGAAGAGGTGGAGGCCGTGCTGAAAAAGGGCATTGAAACCCCCGGTCCTGTCATCATGGAATTTGTGGTCTGCCGTGAGGAATGCGTGTATCCCATGGTGCCTGCGGGAGCACCCATCACCAACATGCTGCTGGTCTGATACGGAGGAGCGAAATGAACGGAGACAAAAGCATTCTTTCCATTCTGGTGGATAACGAACCCGGCGTGCTTTCCCGCATTACGGGACTGTTTTCCGGCAGGGGCTACAACATTGAATCCCTTTCCGTGGCGGAAACCATGGATCCGGCCATCTCCCGCATCACCATGATCACCCGGGGGGATAAGCCCATTGTGGAGCAGATCAAAAAGCAGCTGAATAAACTCATCAACGTGATCAAGGTGCTGGATCTCACGGATCAGCGGCATGTACTGCGGGAGCTGGCCCTTATCAAGGTCTATGCCAAGGCGGAAAACCGGGCCGAGATCCTGCGCATTGTGGATATTTTCCGCTGCAAGATCGTGGATTCCGGGCCGGAGCATTACACCCTGGAAGTGGCTGCGGATGAGGATAAGCTTTCGGCCCTTCTCAATCTCCTTCAGCCCATGGGGATCAAGGAAATTGCCCGTACGGGAAGTATTGCCCTTCTGCGGGAGCTTCAGTAAAGACAGCTGTTTGTTCAGATGGAAAACCCCTTTCTCTCCCCGGATCCTGGGGAGAGGAAGGGGAAGTTTGCGGATGCGGCTAAAGTGAAAAAAATGTATCCGAATCCTTTTTTTCGGCTCTTCTGATAACCCGGATTCCCGGATTGCCCATGGTTCTCTGGAACGGTGGGCAATGCAGGTATCCGGCCTTGACGATACCTGAGTTCTTTCAGGCAGAGGCTCCGGTTTTCTTTCAACTGGGAACCGCACAAAGCAAAAAAATTCCGTTTTAAGCGGGATCTATCAAAAAAATAAAGGTGGTTTTCATGACATCCATGCTCTTGTACGACACCACCCTCCGGGATGGGGCCCAGGGCGAGCACATCAATTTTTCCGCTGACGATAAAATGAAGATCGCCCGCCGTCTGGATGAGATGGGCTTTCATTATATAGAGGGCGGATGGCCGGGAGCCAATCCCAAGGATACGGCCTTTTTTGAAGCGGCCAGATCCGTATGCTTTAAAAACGCCAAACTTGCTGCCTTTGGCTCCACCTGCAAGCCGGGGGTGAAGCCCGAAGATGATCCCATTCTCCAGGCCCTGGCGGAGAGCGGTGCGCCGGTCATCACCCTTTTCGGAAAAACCTGGGATCTCCATGTGATCCGCATTATGCAGAACACCCTGGAGGAAAACCTGCGCATGATCCGGGAATCCGTGGCCTGGTTTGTCTCTCTTGGAAAAGAAGTGATCTATGATGCCGAGCATTTTTTTGACGGCTACAAGGACAACCGGGACTATGCCCTGAAAACCCTGGCTGCGGCCTGGGAAGGAGGCGCTTCCGTGCTGGTTCCCTGCGACACCAACGGCGGCACTCTGCCCCATGAGATTGAGGCGATTTTTAAGGATATGCAGGCCTGGCTGAAGGAGCGTTTTCCCGAGGACTCCCGGCCTTTGCGCTTCGGCATCCATGCCCACAACGATGCCAGTATGGCGGTGGCCAACTCCATTACGGCTGTGCGCTGCGGGGCTGTCATGGTGCAGGGAACCATCAACGGGTATGGCGAGCGCTGTGGCAATGCGGACATGACTTCCATCATGCCCATACTCCAGTTTAAGATGAACATTCCCTGCCTTACAACGGAGCGCATGGCCCAGCTGAAAAGTCTTTCCCGCTTTGTCAGTGAGACGGCCAACGTGCCGCCTCTGAACAGCCGTCCCTTTGTGGGAAAAAGCGCCTTTGCCCACAAGGGAGGTGCCCATGTGTCCGCCGTGCTCAAGGAGCCCAGAGGGTATGAGCATATGCTGCCGGAGCTGGTGGGCAACGAGCGGCGGGTGATCATGAGCGATTATTCGGGCAAGAGCAATGTCACCTACAAGGCCCAGGAAATGGGCATTGACATGGGTGGCGTGGATTCACGGGAAGTGGTTTCCGAGATCAAGCGACTGGAGCAGGAGGGCTTTCAGTTTGAGGCTGCGGAGGGTTCCTTCAGGCTTCTGGTGGAGCGCATGGCCGGGCGTTTCAAGCCCCGTTTTCAGCTGAAAAATTTCCGGGTCACCGTGGAAAAGGACAAGGATCGTCCTTGCCGTTCCCATGCCCTGGTGCACATCGATACGCCCTATGGGGAGGAGATGAGTGCGGCTTCCGGAGATGGTCCTGTGTCCGCCCTGGACAATGCCCTGAGAAAGGCTCTTGAATGCTTTTACCCGAGGGATATGGCCCACATGCAGCTGGTGGATTACAAGGTTCGGGTGCTGGACGGGGCAGGGGGCACAGCCTCCAAGGTACGGGTTCTCATTGAATCGAGGGATCCTGCCACCATCTGGAGCACCATCGGCGTTTCCGAAGACATCATCGAAGCCAGCTGGCAGGCCCTGGCGGACAGTTTCCACTGCAAGCTGGGTTCCGCAGACTAGGAAGATCCGGTCAGCGGAGACTTTGTATTTTAAGACATTTTTTGAAAGGATACAGGCCCTTGAGCCCATGGAGCGTACACGCCGCAGGACAGCAGTTCCCCCTTGTCCTGCGGCCCATGCTTGACGCATCGGGAAACGAGCTTCTGCCATTCTGGAATTTTGAGGATTCTGTCTGACGTTTTCTGACCATTGTCTGGAAAGAGGGCAGTCATAAAAAGACCTGTCCTGAAAGGATATTCCGATGAACAAGCGTGTCATCATTTTTGATACCACCCTGCGTGATGGGGAGCAGTCGCCCGGCGCCAGTATGAATACCCAGGAAAAGATCCGCATTGCCAAGCGCCTGGAAGAGCTGGGGGTGGATGTGATTGAGGCGGGTTTTCCCGCAGCCAGTGAAGGTGATTTTGATGCCGTGCGCCGCATTGCCGCCTCCGTGGAGCGGGTGCAGGTGGCGGCCCTGTGCCGGGCCTCCAAGGCAGACATTGACAAGGCCTGGAATGCCATCAAAGAGGCGAAACACCCCCGCATCCACACCTTTCTCGCCACCTCCGATCTGCACATGAAGTACAAGCTTCAGATGGATCCGGACACCGTGGTGGCCAAAGCCGCCGAAGCGGTGCGTTATGCCAAAACCTTCACGGACAATGTGGAGTTTTCCGCAGAAGACGGCTCCCGTTCGGATAAGGATTTTCTCTGCCGGGTTTTTGCCGCCGTGATTGAGGCCGGAGCCACCACCCTGAACCTGCCGGACACGGTGGGTTATGCGGTGCCCGAGGAATACGCGGCCCTGATCCGCTATGTGCTGGCCAACACGCCGGGCATTGAAAATGTGGTGCTGTCCGTGCACTGTCACAACGATCTTGGCCTTGCCACGGCCAACACCCTGGCCGCCCTTATGGCCGGAGCTCGTCAGGCGGAGGTGACCATCAACGGCATCGGCGAGCGTGCGGGCAACACGGCCCTGGAAGAAGTGGTCATGGCCCTCAATACCCGTAAGAACGTCTTTGATCTGGAAACGGGCATCGACACCACCAAGATCTACCCTGTCAGCCGTACGGTGCGGGAGATCACGGGCATGATCGTTCAGCCCAACAAGGCCATTGTGGGGGCCAATGCCTTTGCCCACGAGTCCGGCATTCACCAGGACGGAGTCCTGAAAAACCCCATGACCTATGAGATCATGCAGCCTGAAACCGTGGGCCTTTCCAAGAACAATCTGGTTCTCGGAAAACATTCGGGCAGGGCTGCCATCCGGGCCCGTCTGGAGGCCATGGGCTACAGTCTGGAGCCCGATGAAATCAACGTGATCTTCACTCAGTTCAAAGAGCTGGCGGACAAGAAAAAGAACATTCAGGATGAGGATCTGGAAGCTCTGGTTACGGAAAGGGTTCTGCGGGCCAACGATGTCTTTGAAATGGGAGATATTCAGATTTCCTGCGGCAACACCTTTCATCCCATGGCCGGGGTGACTATCCGGCAGCATGGGGTAATGAAGGGCCCCATATTCACCAGCGGGAATGGTCCCATTGATGCGGTCTTCAATGCCATCATGCAGTTGACGGGCATGTGCCCTGAGCTTCTCCGCTTCACCGTATCCGCCATCACCGGTGGTACGGATGCCCAGGGTGAAGTGACCGTGCGTATTAAAGATGGCGAGAATGTGGCCCTGGGAAGGGGCGCGGATCTTGATATTGTCACGGCCAGCGCGAGAGCCTTCATCAATGGCCTGAACCGCCTTGTCTCCATGCAGCAGAAGCCGGAACGCAGCAGGGAAACCATCTGATGTTTTGCCCCCCCTTTCCATGCAAGCGGAGAGGGGAGGATTCCCTGAAGAAACGATACCATGAAAAGCCGATGACCCTTTAGGGGCCTCGGCTTTCGGGTTTTATGAAAAGAAACCTCGATGCAGATACAAAAATTCCGTAGGTTTTTCCGATCTCCCGGCGGGGCTGTGGTGGCAGGAGCCCTCTTTCTCACCCTGGCGGGTTTTTTCCTTGCGCTGATGGGAGCCCTCGTCAAGGCGGTTTCTGCGGAGCTTTCCAATGCCATGGTGGTGTTCTTGCGGAATTTTGCCACCTGCCTTTTTGTTTTTCCCCAGCTGTTTCTGGGACCTGGCCTGAAAAAGGGCTTGAAAACGGATCATTTTTTTCTGCATTTCCTGCGTTGTGTCAGCGGGCTTGCCGCCATGTATGCCTATTTTTATGCCTTGCGTGTATTGCCTCTGGGGGAGGCCGTCCTTCTCTCCTACACAAGTCCCCTTTTAACGCCCATTGTGGCGCGGATCTGGCTGAAAGAACCCCTGGGTGGGCTGCATGTGACGGGCGGGATTCTGGGGTTTTTGGGTATTCTCTTCATCCTGAGGCCCGGCTTCCATGAGATCCATCCTGCGGCCCTGGTGGCGCTGGTTTCTGCGGCTTTTGCAGCCATTGCCATGGCCACGGTGAGAAAAATGGGGACAACGGAGCCGCCTTTCCGGGTGGTGGCCTGGTTTTCCATTCTGGCCACCTTTTTTTCAGCACCTGCGGCTCTACCCGTATGGGAGACGCCGAGCCTGGGCCTTGCAGGACTTTTTTTCTGCCTTGGCGCCCTGGGGTTTGTGGCTCAGCTCTGTCTGACCTGTGGGTATGGAATGGCCCCTTCGGCGCGTATCGGGCCTTTTACCTATACCACGGTTTTTTTTGCAAGTATCCTGGGGGTCTTGCTGTGGGGAGAATTGCTTCATCCCTTAACCCTGCTGGGTGGTGGGCTGATCGTTGTGGGAGGGATGGTGGCGGGAAGAGCCAGGGGATGAAGTTTTGGGATGGGCTTCCATGTATTTACGGGAGGTAAGAAAGCAGATCATGCTGACATTATCCAGGGCGCAGAGCGTCGAAGAGTATACCCAGGCCCGGGAGATTATTCTGGCCTATCAGGAGTGGCTGGGAATGGATTTGTGTTTTCAGGGCTTTTATGCGGAGCTGGAAGCCCTGGAGACCATGTATGGTCCGCCCTCAGGGGCCCTGATTCTGGCAAGGCAGGAAAATCTTGTGGTGGGTTGCGTGGGGCTCCGGGATCTCGGGGAAGGGATCTGTGAGATGAAACGAATGTTTGTGTTGCCAACGCATCAGGAGAAGGGGCTTGGAACCCGGTTATTCGAAGCCTTCATGGAAACGGCCAGGGAGCTCGGGTACAGATCCGTACGCCTGGATACGGTCCGTAGGTTGAAAGCCGCTCTGCACCTTTATCAAAAGGCGGGTTTCAGAGAAATCGAGGCCTACCGCTACAATCCGGATCCTGAGGTTCTGTACATGCAGCTGGATATAATAAACTGAGGATATGGGGGCTTTTGGGGAGATGGGGGAGCCTTCCTCCGGATTCCAGGGCTTTTCCGGGGGAATCTCTATTTTTCGGGGTGGGGGTCAGGCGCTTAAAGCACAGGGGGTGGGCATCACCCCGCCGGGCTTGAACATTTCTGACATGCTGCCTGTGGCGGTCATGGTGAGGCCGGTAATTTCCATCCAGAGTCTTTCTTCGCCATCCCAGAAATGTACGTTTCCTGTGAGGGTGTGGCTGTCCAGGGTCTCCAGGGTATAGCGGAGGGATTCAAGGGATGGCGGCGTGTCCGTCTGCACAAAGGCTGCGGGCAGACGAAGCCCCTGAATCCGGGTGGGCAGATAGCATTTTCCCGTGTGCTCAAAACCAAAGACACAGGCAAGCTGCATGGCACTGTCAAGGAGAAGGGAGAGGGGATCGGGATGGGCTTTGAGGGTTTTTGCACAAAGCCTTGCCTCCATGCCCCTTTCCCCTGAAAATGCCAGCCGGTCGAGTACCTGATACCGTCTGCCGTGGAAAAGGATTTCCCGGTAAACGGTATCGCTGTTTCTGGGATAAGGTCTTTTTCCCGGAAGCAGGGTCGGAGGGGAAGGGCGGATGCCATCTCTTTCCAGCCTGCCCTGTATCCTTGGAACAGGAGGACTTTTTTCCAGGGAAATGAGGGTGAGAAGAGTGTCCTTTTTCTGAAGGCCGAGGGGAAGGATATCCCTTTCTTCCAGCACACAGCCCTTTAAAAGACGCAGATCCCTTAAAAGATAAAAGGGCTGAGGGAGGCTTTCTCCGGAGCCCTCTTCCTGACGGAGCATTTCACACACAAGGGAGGCAAAGGGAACCACGGCCCTGCCGCCAAGGCTGTGGTCTCTGAATTCAGGATGGGTCTGGAGGGAAAAGACTGCCTCCCTTTTTCTCCCTTTGTCCCGGCTGCCTGCACTGGGCGGGGTTTTCCCACTCTTTTTTTCGCCCTCTTTTTTTCCGGGTTCTTTTTTTTCCGGATCTTTTTTTTCCGGATCTTTTTCCCTGACCCTGCCTGCGGCGATGAGTACTTCGGGGACATCGCCTGAGATCATTTCCTCGCAGAAGGCCTCACAGCCCTCTTCAAGGGGAATGAGGGGGATGCCCTGACGCTGGAAATGCCGGGCCAGGGAAGGGCTCACCATGCCACCCTCCCAGGGGCCCCAGCAGATGGCAAGGCTGCGGCAGTTTTTGCGTTTGAGATCCTCACGCCGGGCCAGGGCATTGAGAAAGGCGTTGGCCAGGGCATAGTCGGCCTGTCCGGGATTTCCTTCGAGACTGGCTACGGAGGAAAAGAAGATCATGGCCTTGAGGGGCTTTGCCTCCAGGGCTTCGGCCATGCGTTTTGCAGACAGAGCCTTCACGCCGAAGACCCGCTCAAAATCTCCTTCCCGTTTATCGACCATGGCCTTGTCCGCCAGCACACCGGCTCCGTGGATCCAGTAGGCGGGGGTGTCCCCTTCACGCTTAAGTTTTTCCATGAGCCCGTTCAGGGCTTCGGCATTTTCAAGGTCGCAGGAAAGATAGCGGGCCTCGCATCCGAGATTTTTCAGCTTCTGAAGGGTTTCCCGGATGGCCCGGCCGTTCATGAGGCTGCGGAAGGCCTGATCCAGCTCTTTGGGGCTTGGGGTTTTTCCGTTGAACAGATGGCGGAGCAGGGCCTTTTTCACCTCTTCTTCCGAGCGGATACCGGAAAGCCAGAGGGGTTCGGGCCTGGGCTCCGGAGATCTGCCCGTAAGGAGGATGCGGCAGGGATACCGGCGGGCCAGGGCTTCCACACAGCCTGCGGTAACCCCGTAGGCCCCGCCTGTGACCAGGAGAAGATCGTCCCTTTCAGGGGGAGTAAAATGGGCGGTCTTTTCCCCGGCACCCAGGGCCTGAAGCCGGGGCGTGCGGATTTTTCCCTTGGGCCCGCATCCCAGGAGGAGGGGGCCTTTTCCAAAGAGAAGTCCCGGGAGAAGGGCCTTTGGGTCTTTCACCTCCAGGGCCACATCCAGAAGGCGCAGGGAAATTTCCGGCCATTCCTTTTCAAGGGTGCGCAGAAGGCCGCCGAGACTCTGGGTTTCCAGGGAAGCGCTGAAGGGATTCTTCTGGCCGAGCTGTCCGTCGCTGCGGGTGAACAGGGTGAGGGAGCAGGGCGTTTTTGCTGCCAGGGCCTTTTTTCCCCAGGCGGAAAGAAGGCTGAAGAGTTCTTTCAGGGCCTGATCTCCCTTGTGACGGTCCCAGGGAATGAGGAGATGGGCGTGGAAGGGAGGCTCCGTGGCATTTGGGTGAAAAAAGAGGGGCGGGTTGCCGGAGAAGGTGTTTTTAAGAAGGGTGAGATCCGCTTCATCTCCGAAGTTTTCAAGAATGGCAAGGGATGGGGGAAGGGCTGTCCGGGAAAGCTCCGTTTCCTGAAGGGGCATCTCTTCCCAGACCATGCGGCTTCGCAACAGGCTTACCGGTGTTTCCGGGCCGGGAACTTCTTCAGGCAGGTTTCCGGGGATTTCCTTTTCAGGGGATGGCATGGAAGTACTTCCCTGCGGCATTTCCGCTGGACGCGGGCCTTCAAGAAGAGCTGCGATGCGGCGCACGGTTCTGCATTCCTGAAGGGTTTCCTGGGGAACTGTTCCGAGAACGGGATAATGACCTTCCAGCTCCGAGAGGATTTCCACCCGCTTGATGGAGTCAATGCCAAGGTCGGCCTCGAGATCCATGTCTTCCTGGATCATGTCTTCGGGGTAGCCCGTCTGGCTGGCGATGACGGCCCGGACCCTTTCCATGGGTCGGGGTTCCTGGCTTTTGTCCTGAACCGGGGGACTCTGGGCCGGGGGAAGATGCCTTGTCTGCATGTCCTGCGGGGTGACCAGACGGGCGATGGCTGCGATGGTGCGGGCCGTGACGAGACTTTCCTGGGGCAGGGTGGCCAGTACGGGATAATGGCCTTCCAGCTCGGAGAGGATTTCCACCCGCTTGATGGAGTCGATGCCAAGGTCGGCTTCCAGATCCATGTCCTGCTGAATCATTTCTTCGGGATACCCCGTCTGGCGGGAGACGACCCCTGTGATGGCGGCCATGGCCGCAGCCGGGGTGATGAGGGTGGCAAGATCCTGGGAAGGCGGGGCGGCTGTGTTTTTTTCTGCGTCGGGATCGGAAAGAAGGGTGAGGAAGGCGGCCAGGGTGCGGGCTTCGGCCAGCACATCCGGCGTGAGGGTGGCGAGTTTTGGAAAATGGGCTTCCAGCTCCGAGAGAATTTCCACCCGCTTGATGGAGTCAATGCCAAGATCGGCTTCGAGATCCATATCTTTCTGGATCATGTCTTCGGGATACCCCGTCTGACGGGATACGGTGGCAACAAGAAGGGTGAGGATGGCATCCTGCTGTCCGGCTTGTTCGGGCTGAGGTGCTGTGGCCTGAAGGAAAGTCCCATGGGCGGAGGCTTTTTCCACGGATTTTTCTTCCGGAAGGTTTTTTTTCTCTGAAAAGGCCGTCTGGAGCGCTGCCGGAGCCAGGGCCGGACTTTCGGGAGGGGAGGCCCAGGGGGGCTGGATGGACGCTGGATTCCTGTCGGGTTCTCCGGCACCAAGAACCGCTCCGCCCATGGTGGCAAGGAGACGTTCCAGGGTGCGGCCTGCCTCGGATTGCAGGGAGAGAAACTGCTCGTGGGCCCGGGTGGTCTGTTCCTGAAGGCTTCGCAGGGTGTGAAGGCCTTCCATCAGCAGGGTCTTGTCCATGGGGGCTCCTTGGGGCCAGGGTTCCGTGTGTGTGGATTTTGAAGAAAAACGCTGTTCCGCATAAGAAGCTGCAAGGGGCATCCGGGGCTGGCCGCATAGCCCCCCCCCTGGGGGGCCGCTGGAAGAGGCGGGAGATGGGGAAGAAAAAGCCTTTTCTTCCTGGCCCATTTTCGGAAGGGCCTGGGGATTTTCCCGTGGGGAAGCCGGTACTCCGGGTTTTTGGGCCGCGGGGGATTTTTCCTGTCCTTCCGGGCCTTTTGGGGCTGGAGCTGCGGCTTTTTTCATGGATTTTCCGTTTTTGCCGCCGGGTTTGAGATTGGCACCGGAGAGCCAGACCGTCATTTTGCGTCCGGGATTGGGGGGAGGATCGGGAAGGCCTGCCCAGTCCACCCCATAGCCCAGGGCCGACAGGTAGCAGAGGAGGTTAAGGAGATCCCGGTCTCCCTCGTTTTTGCCGGAAGAGGCATCCATGGCCATGCAGTGAACGGTTTCCGATTCGAGAATGGCGGAGGCAAGGCCGGTGAGCACGTTTTTGGGGCCCACTTCCACAAAGGTGCGGATGCCGCTTTCAAAAAGCTCCCGCACGTTGCGGATGAAGCGGACGGGGGAAAGGAGCTGGGAGGCAAGGATTTTCCGGATGTCCGCCTTCCCTTCGGGATAGAAGGTTCCTGTGGCGTTGGCCATGACGGGAAGGACGGGGCTTTTGGGGCTTAAGGCTTCCAGGGCCGCCTCAAAGGGTTTTGCCGCATCTTCCACCAGAGGACTGTGAAAGGCTGCGGCAACGGGAAGGCGGATTCCCCTTATCTTGTGGCCCTTCAGCACCTTGGCCGCATGATCCAGGGCAGCGCTTCCGCCGGAAAGCACGCACTGGGAGGGGCTGTTCTCATTGGCCAGCACCACATCCAGATTTTCCTTTTCAATGAGGCTGCGCAGGGTTTCCACATCGCCCTTCACCGCCATCATGCCGCCCCGGTCTCTGGGATCTTCCGGATCTCCTGCCATGTATCGGCCCCGGAGAACGGAGAGGCGGAGGCAGTCTTTTTCGGAAAAGACTTCCGAGAGGGTCAGGGCGGGAAGTTCGCCGTAGCTGTGGCCGCAGGCCGCATCGGGCCGGATGCCGAAGCGTTTAAGGATCTTTGCCATGCCAAGGCTCACGCTGCCGATGGCGGGCTGAGCAAGATCCGTGCTGCGCAGGGCCTCCTCCTGCTCTTTTGCTTCTCCTTCCAGGGGGAGGATGACGCGGGAAAGAAGGCCATTTTTTCTGTGATCCGCCCCCTTTTCCCTTAAGGCCCCATCCCCGAGCTCAAGGCTTTCCCGCATTTCCGGGAAAAGACAGGCCAGGGTGCGGCCCATGCCCGGATACTGGCTGCCCTGTCCGGGAAAGAGAAAGGCGAGCTTTCCGGGGCTCTCCCCCTTACCGAAAAAGACGGCACCATGAACGCCTTCTTTTTCATCCTGAAGAAGGGTTTTGGCCTGGGAGAGGAGAGCCTCAGGATTGACTTCCGGATCCAGAATGAGAAGAAGCCGCAGCTTGTGGCCTGCTGAAAATTCCTTTCTTGAGAGGGCGCAGATTTCCTGAAGCAGCCGGGGTTCCCTGGCATCAAGATGCTCAAGCTTTGAAAGGCCCGCAAGGAGAGCTTCCTTTTGGTCGCCTGAGACACAGAAGACCTCATGGTGAAAATCCCAGGCCAGGGTTTTGTTTTCTTCCCCGTATTCTTCCAGAACGGCATGGTAATCCGCCCCGCCAAAGCCAAAGGCGCTGACGGCGGCCCTTCGGGGGCGGCCGGGTTCCGTGATCCAGGGAAGGGCCTTTTCCAGCATGCGGAAACCGGAGTTTTCCATGTCGAGATCCGGGTCTGCGGGAAGATGCTTGAGGCTTGCCGGCAGAATTTTATGGTAAAGGCAGAGCACCACCTTGATGAACCCCGCCGTACCTGCGGCTGCCTTGGTGTGGCCGATGTTGGCCTTGACGGAAGACAGCACACAGGGCCGTCCTTCCCGCCCACTCCCGTACACCGCCTGCAGGGCTTTGAACTCCACGGCATCGCCCACACGGGTGCCCGTGCCATGGGCTTCCACCAGATCAATGCTTTCAGGCGCAAAACCTGCTTCTGCACAGGCCTTGCGTAAGGCCCGCATCTGCCCTTCGGCACCTGGCGCGTAGATGCTCTGGCTTTTGCCGTCGCTGGCCGTTCCCATGCCCTTGATGACGGCATAGATGCGATCCTCATCTCTTTTTGCATCCTGAAGGCGTTTCAGCACCACCATGCCCACCCCTTCACCGAGAACGGTGCCGTCGGCCTTTTCGGAAAAGGGCCTGGCATCCCCGGAGTGGGAGAGTACCCCGGTCTGGGCAAAGCACATGTGCATGAAGATGTCATTCAGGGTATCCACGCCGCCGGTGATGACCATGTCCGCCTTACCGGTCTGAAGCTCCAGGGTGGCCATGTGCACGGCGGCAAGGGAGCTGCCGCAGGCGGCATCCACCACGCAGTTGCTGCCCCCGAGATCCAGACGGTTGGCAATGCGGCCTGCGATGACGTTACCGAGCAGCCCCGGAAAGGCGTTTTCCTGCCAGGCCGTATGGCCTTCGGCCATGCGTTCCAGAATGGCGGTCTTCTGCTCTTCCGTCAGCCCTTCCCCTTCCAGGGCCTCCTTCCAGATGGGGTGGCTGAGCCGGGAGGCCAGCGGCACCACCAGTTCCTGGGTGCCGGTCGCGCCGAGGATCACGCTGACCCGGGAGCGGTCGAACTCCCGGCCCTGGGGATAGCCTGCGTCGTCCAGGGCGCATCGGGCTGTGACAAGGCCGAGAAGCTGGGAGGTGTCCGTCACTTCAAGGAGGTTCGGCGGAATGCCGAAGGCCGCAGGATCAAAGGGATAGGGCGCAAGATACCCCCCGCGGGTGCAGTAGGTCATGTCCGGAGCGCCGGGGGAGGGCGCGAAATAGGCATCCTTTGGCCAGTGGCTGGGCGGTACCTCACCGATGGCATCAAGGTTGCGGAAAAGAAGCCTGAAAAAGGCTTTTTTGTCCGGGGATGCGGGAAAGAGACAGGCCATGCCGACAACGGCGAGATCACAGGGTTTTGGCGTAAGGGATGCGGTCATGGACGTTCCTGGTAAATGAGGTCCTGTTGAAGGGTTCCGGGTGATCAGGATGCGGATGTAAAAGAATCATCATGGGGCCAGCATGGGTTCAAGCACTTCAGGGCGCATGGGCAAAATTTCGGCCAGATGGGCGGGAAGGGCCGGATACTGGGTTTTCAGCATAAAAAAACGGGTGCGGATGGCGGCTCCGGCAAGGAGGTTGAACGCCACGGTACGGATGCGCCGCTCTTCGGGTCGGGCCAGGAAGCTCCCTTGAGTCCAGGCGTTGAAGGCTCCCATGGCAGGGCCGCACCAGATCTGGTAATCCACCTTGCGGTCACTGAGTCCCTGAATGGCCCAGAGGGAGGCCTGACCCAGGTAGGAGCGGAAAAGAAGGGCCATGCGGTGACGGGGATCCGCCTGGGCGCGGGAGAGCTGGGAGGGGTCGCGCTCCTGGAAAAAGGACTGGGTGGAAGCCCATTCCGCAGCCAGACTTTTTTTGAAGATCTTGGTTTCAAGGAACTCGATGGCATCCGGCGGCAGGGCTTCGATGGAAGGGTATTCCCGGTAAAGGCTGTAGAGCTTCTGGGCACGCAGGGCGAACATGGTTTCCCGTTTTAAGACCTGCACCCTTCCGCCCATCTCGAACATGTCCGCCGCTGCCGTCATGGTGACATCCGCCTGTTCGCAGCGGGCCAGCATGTCCCGCACCACATCCGAGGTGCCGGATTCCACACAGGCCTGATGTACGGAGCCCACCAGCACATAATCCGCCCCAAGGGCAAAGGCCGCTGCTGTGGAAGCCGGTGTGGCAATGCCGCCCCCAAGGCCTACGCAGGGTCTGTGAGGGAAGTTACCCTTCTGCACCATGCGATCCCGCAGGGCCTGGATGGCGGGAAGCAGGGCCAGGGCCGGGCGGTTGTCCGTATGGCCACCGGAGTCGGCTTCTGCTGTGATGTCGTCTGCCATGGGAAGGCTTGCGCCGAGGAGGGCTTCCTCTTCGCTGAGTCTCCCTTCGGCCACAAGCTGGCGCAGGAGTTTTTCCGGAGCAGGCTGGAGGAATTTCTCCGCGATCTCCACTCTGGACACCTTGGCAAGGATGCGGTTTTTGGGGGTAGCAAGGCCCCTTTCATCCCTGTGAACACCCTTTATCCTGTACCAGACCAGGGCGGGGGTCATGCGCATGAAGGCTGCGGCACAGACAGAAGAGATGCCGTGGCTGAGATAGAGCTCCGCAAGGGCCATTTCCCCTTCGGGGGAGCCGGGCTGGTGCAGAAAATTAAAACCAAAGGGAAAGGGTTTTTCCAAAGCCTTTTTTTTCAGAAAGAGAATGGCCTCTTCAATGCGTTTCAGGGTGCAGCCGCCTGCGCCGAAAAAGCCCATGCCTCCTGCCCGTCCTGCTTCCATGACCATGGCTTCCGAAGTGATGCCATTGGCCATGGCCCCTGCGATGTAGGGATATTTTAAGCCATGACGGGCGATAAATTCCGGGTTGCCAAGCTTTTCCGGAGAAAGGGGAGGGGCTGCGGCAAGAAGGGGAAGATCGCCGGGCTGCTGCCGGAACTCACCGAGAAGGGCTGTTCCGGAGGTGCGGGCCTCAGGGCCTGAGGCTCCAGCCACCAGATAAAAGGGCTGACGCAGGTCAAAAAGGGCGCTTTGCAGATCCGAAGGCTCTGGGCTGTCAGGCGCTCCGGGCCGCCAGAGGCCCAGAGGGGGGAATGAAAAAGGGCTTGTCATGGGTATCCAGTAAGGGGCCTTTCAATACGGCCTGGCTGATGGGTTGCAGAAAAGTCGGGTCAGAAACATCGGGATGTAAGCTTTATAGGATGTACCGAAAGGCGGGGCAGGTGTCAAGGAGGGGGAAAGAGGCTGTTGGAACACTGTTCATTGGACGGATGTTTTTTTCTTTGTTCCTGTTGATTTTTTTGGGAGGTCCAGGAAAATAATAGACCGTTCGGTACATTTCTGCTAAGGGATTTCCATGGAAAAAGAAAGCCTGAAAAAGGAAGACCTGAAGAAAGCGGCCATGACCAAGGGAGAAAGCACCCGTATCCACATTCTGGCCACCACCCTGAGGCTGATCAACACCCAAGGGTACCATGCCACCACCCTTCGGGACATCACCGAGGCCACAGGGGTGCAGAAGGGAAATCTTTATTTTCATTTTCCGGGAAAGGAAGCCCTGGTGGCGGCCCTGGTGGACTGGGCCTGGCAGGAGTACCGCGCCTACCTCATAAAGAAGGCGGGTAAGGGGGCCTATGGCCAGCGCCTGCATCGCCTTCTGGACGGAGTCCTGCATTTTCATCGGGAAAACGGCCTTGCGGGGGGCTGTTTATTTGGAAACCTTGCCATGGAAACGGCGGATACCGTGCCCCGTGTTGCAGAGGCCGTATCCCGTGTGCTGGATGAAAGCCTTCGTGGCCTGGGGCTCTGGATTGAGAGGGCCATGGAAGACGGCTCTCTTGCCCCTGTGGATGCTTCCCGTACCCTTGCCCTGCGCATCCTCACCAGCCTTGAGGGTGCCATACTGCTGGCCCGGCTGAAGCGGGACATCTCCATCCTTGAAACCTCTGTGCAGGGCCTGAAGGTGGCGCTCTGTCCTCCGGCCCCGGCCAGCGTCCTTTTACCCCTAAGGAGAAAAAGCAATGGAAACCCGGATACATTATAAGGTCTGTCCCTTTTGTGAGGCGGGATGCGGCCTGGAGCTGACCCTTTCGGGTGAAAAGGTGGTGCAGGTGCGCGGCGATAAGGCCCATGTGCTGAGCCGGGGCTTCTGCTGCCCCAAGGGTATCGCCTTGAAAGAATTTCACGAAGATCCGGATCGTCTCAGAATGCCGGTGATCCGGGAAAGAGGGGGCTTCCGGACCGTGGACTGGGACACGGCCTTCCGGAAGGTGGAAGAAGGCCTGGGGCGGGTGCGGGCGGCCCATGGCAAAAACAGTGTGGCGCTTTATCTTGGCAACCCCAATACCCACACCATGGCCGGAGCCCTTTTCATGGCGCCCCTGATCCGGGCTTTACAAACCCGGAACATTTATACGGCCAGCAGCGTGGATCAGATTCCCAAACAGACGGCCTGCGGTTTTCTCTATGGAAGCCCTGTGGCCATTCCTGTTCCGGACATTGACCGGACAAAGCTTTTTGTGATTTTCGGCGGCAATCCCCTCGTGTCGGGCGGCAGTCTCATGACGGCTCCGGACATGCGACGCCGCATCCGGGAACTTCAGGAGCGGGGAGGCACCTGCATTGTGATTGATCCCATGCGTACCCGCACGGCGGAAGTTTCGGACATCCATCTGCCCATTCTGCCGGGAACGGATGTCTATCTTCTTCTGGGTCTGATCCGGCATCTTTTTGAAAAAAACGCGATCCGCACGGAAGCCTTTGGCGAGAGACTCCGGAATCTGGAGGCGCTGAAAAAAGCGGTCAGTCCCTTTACCCTGGAGCGGGCCGCAAGGGTCTGCGCGATGAAGCCGGAAGCGGTTCAGGATCTGGCAGACCGCATTGCCTTCACAAGACCCTCTGCCCTCTATGGCCGCATGGGCACATCGGTGACGGCCCATGGCACCCTCGCTTCCTGGGCCATTGAGGTGCTGAACCTTCTTACCGGCAACCTTGATGCTCCGGGAGGCACGGGCTTTCCCCTGGCCGCCCACATGCAGGCGAAAGCCGCGTCGAGAAAGGGTTTTGTCACGGGGCGCTGGCACTCACGGGTTTCCGGAGCGCCCGAGGTCATGGGGGAGCTGCCCGCCTCCGTCCTTGCCGAGGAAATGGAAACTCCGGGGGAAGGCCAGATCCGTATGCTCATCACCGTGGCGGGCAATCCCGTCATCGCACTGCCGGAAAGCGGGCGGGTGGATGCCGCCATCTCAGAGCTGGATTTCCATGTGGCGGTGGATTATTACATCAACGACACAAGCCGCCATGCGGACGTGATTCTGCCTCCCACCTCTCCCCTTTCCCAGGGCCACTATGATTTTGTTTTCCATGGCTTTTCCGTGCGTAACACGGCAGTGTACAGTGCTCCGGTCTTTCCCGTTCCGGAAGGGGAAAAAGCCAAGTGGGAGATTCTGGCACAGCTCGCCCTTCTTGCGGAAGGAAAGGGAGGGGATACGTCGCCGGAACTTGTGGAAGGAAGGATTCTGGAGGGGCTTGCGGATAAGGTGGTGGCCGCTCTGGGAGAAAAGTCCGGCGTGACGGCCGGGATGCTGATTCAGGGCCTTACCCCGCCGCCGGGGCCGGAGCGGATTCTGGATTTTCTTTTAAAAATCGGTCCCTATGGGGATGCCTTTGGCATGAAGCCCCAGGGGCTTTCCTTTGAAAAGCTGGCCGCACTTCCCCATGGGCTGGATCTTGGGCCTCTCAAGTCCCGGCTCAAAGACGTGCTGGCCACACCGGACGGGTGCATGGATCTTCTGCCGGAGATTCTGGCGGAAGACATCCGCCGTCTGGACAGGGCAGAAGAGAGGATGCATCGTGCGGACCGGCCCTTTCTCCTCATCGGGCGGCGTCAGCTCCGCACCAACAACTCCTGGATGCACAATCTCCCATCGCTTCTGAAGGGAAGCCGCTGCACCCTCATGGTGCATCCCGAGGATGCCAGGAATTTAAATCTGAAGGAAGGCGGGATGGCAGAGGTTTCTTCCGACGCGGGAAGTCTTGAAGTGCCCGTCACCCTGTCGGAACGCATTATTCCGGGTCTTGTGAGTCTGCCCCACGGCTGGGGGCACCAGTATCCCGGTGCAAGGCTTTCGGTAGCCGAAACCCATCCCGGCGTGAACACAAACCGCCTTACTCCCCGTGCCATGGACCCGGTTTCGGGCAATGCCGTACTGAACGGCATCCCCGTTTCCATCCAGCCGGTATCTGACGAAAAAGGAGAACACGCATGACCCCCAATCCCCCCATCGGGGTATGGAAGCCCGTTGCGGGTGTAGACCCCCACTGCTTTGCCTGCGGAAAGGACAACCCCCATGGTCTCCGCATGACCTTTGAAACCGACGGAGAGCGCTTCCGTTCCCGCCTCACCGTCCCCCGCCATCTGCGGGGCTGGGACAGTCTTGTCCACGGCGGGGTGCTGGCCACCATTCTGGATGAGGCCATGTCCTGGGCCGCCATTCATCTGCACAGACGTTTTATTCTGACAAAATCCATGGAAGTGCGCTTCCGAAAGCCGGTGCGCATTGAAACGGAACTTACGGTGTACAGCCAGGTGCTGGAGCGGCGCAGTGAGCGTCAGGTGACCATGCAGGCCGATATCCTGGATGCAGAAGGGGACATCTGTGCCACGTCAACGGGGGCTTTTGTGCTGTTTACAGCGGAGCAGTTTGGGGAGCTTGATCTTATGGAAAGAAAACAGCTCTCGGAGATGGCGGACTGGCTGGAGTAGGAAGATCAGGATTTTTATCGGAATTTTAGGTTGTCGTTCTTTCAGAAATGATCCAATATATATTCTTGTATCCTCATCTTAATCAATCTTTGAGAAATGTTATAACCCGAAAAAATGGAAGTGTAATAAATGAAAATCAAATGGTTACAAAAGATGTTCTCAGCTTTTGTGCTTGTTTCCCTGTTTTTTTTCCTGGCGTGTTCGGAAAAAAGTGAGGCCCCTTCCACGATTGAACGTATCCGAAACTCCGGGGTTCTGCGTGTCGGAATGGAGCCGGGTTACATGCCTTTCCAGATGATGGACAAGCAGGGGACACTCATGGGATTTGATGTGGATCTTGCTCACCTTCTTGCGGAACGCATGGGTGTCCGTGCGGAATTCATACGTCCAGAGAAGGGTTTTTCGACAATTCTTAACGATCTTGAAAGAAAACGTTTTGATCTGATTCTCAGCGGAATGACCATTACCCCGGAGCGTAATCTCAGAGTGATGTTTTCAGACCCCTACATCATCGTCGGGCAGGCGATTCTGGCTAATATCAAACACAAGCAACAGATCCGTCATGCTGAGGATTTCAACAATACCACCTACCTTATTGCATATATGAAAGACACAACAGGTGCTGCGGCCGTTGATAAAATTTTTCCGAGGGCCCGGCGTATCGCTGTAGCGACCCAGGAAGAAGGTGTCCGCATGGTTCGTGAGGCCCGCATTGACGCTTTTGTTTATGATCTCCCTGCTTTTGCCACGCTCATGGCCAAAGAGGGTGAGGATGCCTTTCTTTTCCTGGATCAGCCTCTCACCTTTGAGCCCCTTGGCATGGCACTACACTTTGATGATTTTCAGCTTCAGAACATCGTGAACAATTTCATCCGTCAGATTCAGGCTGACGGTACCTATGACACCCTTTACGACCGATGGTTTCTCCAGAAAGGGTGGTTCCAGAGAATGTAGGCATACCCTTCTCTCTTTTTTCCCCGGCAGCATTGTGGCACAGGAAATATGACTGTTTGGGAAAGGATAACAACCCGCAGCGGGAGTGCCTCCGTACAGGAGGGTTCTGTTCTGGAGGGACAACAGGCATGATGCGTTTATCCATATTCCAAAAACAATGTTACCGAAGTGCAAAAGGCCACAGTGCCCATTCCTGTAAAACAATTCTCTGTGTCCTGGGTTTCTGTGTGCTGCTGCTTGCCAGCTCTGGAAGGGGTTGGGCAGAGGAAGGAGGGCAGGGCAGGAATCCCGAAGAATTTGAAGTGAAAGAAGGTATGTCCCTTGAGGAAGTCCGCAGGCACCTCGGAATGCCTCGCAACATCACACGTGCGGAATGGCGGTATCCGGATCGTATCCTTTTGATTGAAAACCAGCAGGTTGCCTGCATCATCCGCCCATCCTGCACCGGAAAATGGGCCAACTGTCATGGGTATCGCACCCGTTCCCCGGAATGTCTTCTACCCTGAACACCTTATGATTCAGGTGTTACGGACAGCCATCTGCTCATTTTGCCGGAGACGGAGTCTATTGTCTTCTGGGGCCGATCCGTTATCCTTTTTGAAAAAAAACGCGATCTGTAGGGAGTCCTTTGATGACAGGCTTCGGAATCTGGAAGGTCTGAAAGGAGCGGCGAGTCCCTCTGATCTGGAGGGGGCCGCAGAGGTCTGCGACATGAATCTGGAAGCGGTGCAGGATCTGCCGTACCACACTGTCTTCACCAAACCCTGTGTTGCATGGGCACATCGATCGCGGTCCATGGCACCCTGGCCTCTTGAGCCATTGAGATGCTGAATCTTCTCATCGGAAACTTCGATACTCAAAGGAGTATGAGGCCGCATCCAGAAAGGGCTTTGTCTCGGGGCGCTGGCACTCACGGGTTTCTGGTTCGCTGAGGTTATGGGTGAGCTGCCCGCGTCCTTATTTGTCGAGAAAATGGAAACACGGGGGAAGGGCAGGTCTGCATTGTTCATGGCGGAGCAGTTTGGGGAGCTTGATCTTATGGAAAAAAAACAGCTCTCCGAGATGGCGGACTGGCTGGAGTAGGAGGTCAGAGCTTTTCATTCGAATTTTAAAAGGCCCCCCGGCTTTCCTTGGCGGAAGTTCGGGGGGTTTTGGCGTAAGGTTGCATGGCCTTTTTTTGATTTACCGTGCGTACATGGTACAGGCCCTGTGCGAAAGCGCTCTTGTTTTTAAAATTTTGTGGGGCTGCCTTATCTGAAAGCTTTTGAATTTGTGGTTTCCACTGAAGAATGTAAGGATCATGGGCCGCAGTACTATCTGTTTTTTGACTCTTTCTCGCCAAAATCATTGGGTTTAGGATATGGTGATCTTATCGTTTTAAAATTCCGGTTTTTTTGGAAAATTTTGGTTTTGAAATCGCCGTTTCCATAACGGATACGGTAAATTACATATGGAACAATAAGGATCCCTCATGACTTCTTCGGCTTTCTGGATGCCCTTCACCCCCATTGAAGCGGCAAAAAATCCTCTGCGTGTGGCTTCGGGCCAGGGTAGCTGGCTTGTCCTTGAAGATGGCAGCAGGCTTCTTGATGGCATTTCCAGTTGGTGGGTGAACCTGCATGGTCACGGAAGAAGGGAAATCGCCGAAGCCATTTACCAACAGGCTTTAACCCTTGAGCAGGTGATTCCCGCAGGACTCACCCACGGGCCCGCCGAGGCCCTGGCCGAAGGGGTCGTGTCCCACCTGCCAGAAGCCCTCTGCCGGATGTTCTATTCCGATGACGGTTCTACTGCCGTGGAGGTGGCCCTCAAAATGGCGGTGCAGTACTGGTGGAATCAGGGAGAAACCCGGCGTACCCGTTTTCTTGCCTTTGAAGGGGCGTATCACGGGGATACCCTTGGGGCCATGAGTGTGGGCGACCGGACAAGCGGATTTTCCGATCCTTTCCGGCCCCTGATGTTTGAAGTTGCCTACCTTCCCTTTCCCTCCACCTGGGAGGGGGATGAAGGGGTGGAAGTCAAAGAGGCGGCAGCCCTTAAGGCCCTGGACATGGCCCTTGCCGAAGGTGCGGACACCCTGGCGGGACTCATTGTGGAACCGCTCATCCAGGGTGCAGGAGGGATGCGCTTTTGCAGACCGGAGTTTCTTCAGGAGATTCAGGCCCGCATGAAGGCCGCAGAGCTTCTTGTGATCTATGATGAGGTCATGACGGGTTTTGGTCGTACAGGGGAATGGTTTGCCTGCGTGAAGGCGAAAACCTCTCCGGATATGGTCTGCCTTTCCAAGGGAATCACAGGGGGCTTTCTGCCTTTGGGGGCGACGGTGGCCACGAAGGCGGTGCAGGATGCCTTTCTGGGAGACCATCCTTCCCGTACCTTCTGGCATGGCCATTCCTACACGGCCAATCCTCTGGGCTGCGCTGCGGGGCTTGCCTCCCTGAAGCTCATGGAAGAGGAGCCCTTCCGGAAGATTGAAGCCTGGCACAGGGAATTGGGAGAAGGGGTAAGAAAACATCCCCGTCTGAGCCGTTTCCGGGTGATGGGCACCATTGCTGCCATGGAACTGCTTTCCGATGGAAGCGGCGGATATTTTGATGCTTCCGGCCCTCTGCTGCGTAAGGCCTTTCTTGATGCGGGCGTGCTGCTGCGGCCTCTGGGCAATGTGATCTATATTCTGCCGCCTTACTGCATTACAGAAGAAGAGCTGGCCCGGATTTATGAAACCATCATATCCGTTGTGGATGCTCTTTCGTCGTGAAGAAGGAAGGCGGCTTTTTCCGATTGCCTGAATATTGCCTCTATCATATGTTTGCACGATATAAAAAATCCGCAGGAAGAAGGTTTGGGAAGTGACCGTCTCCCTTTCCTTTAAGACAATCCCAGAAAAGGAGGCTGTGCCCATGCTGCGATTTTTCGTGACCTGCTTTTTTTTGTCTTTTTTTCTTCTTTTTGGCGCATGCAGCAGCGATTCAGGCAGTCATTCAGATCATTCCGCGGCAATAGCCGAAGGCCGGGCTCTGATACGTGAGATCATGGAAGAAACCGGAGCCATGTCCATATCCGTGGCCCTTGTGGATGGTGAAAGGGTAATCTGGTCTGAAGCCTTTGGCGTTGCGAATCGGGAAACAGCCCAGAGTGCTGCCAGGGATACACTTTACAGTGCTTGTTCCATCAGCAAGGTGCTTGCCACAGTGGCTGTCATGATACTGGTGGATCAGGGGCGTATTTCTCTGGACGATCCGCTCATAAGGCATCTTCCGGATTTTTCCATGCCCCTTGATGAAAGATACAAGGGTATTACGGTCAGGATGCTTTTGAATCACTCCTCCGGTTTACCCGGATATGAGCCGGGGGAAGTTTCGCTATCCCCTATTCCTGACTATGCCGCACGAATGCTCGGGGGTCTGAAGTCTCTGCGCCTCATCCATGAGCCGGGAAGCATCAATACATACAACAACAACGGATTTACCATGGTGGAAAACTTGATCATGGCGGTGACGGGGATGACTTATCCGGAATTTGTTCGCAAGGAAATCCTGGAGCCCCTGGGTATGCAGGCCAGCCAGTTTCAGGATAGCCCCCTCCCCGATGCCGCTTATGCCAGGGCCTATGATGGAGAAAAACCCTTGCATCTCTATACGTTTAACGTCTACGCCTCCGGAGGCCTTTATACGACACCTGAGGAGCTGGCTCGCCTGGCGATGATGGCACTGAGGAAGGGGACTTTCGGTTCCCACCGTCTGCTTTCTGCGCACTCCCTTTCTGCCATGGCTCAGGATCAGAGAGAGGCCACGTTTAATCCTGTGCCTTACGAGGATTTTCGTTTTGGTTTGGGGTGGGATACGGTGGCCCAGCCAGGAATGGCCAAGCTGGGTGTGATGGCCTGGCAAAAGGGGGGAGATTTTGATGGGATGTATAGCACCAATATGCTGGTGCTTCCGGAAGACAATCTTGCTGTTGTGGTTTTTGGGGCTTCAGGATCACGGTCCACGCAGTTTACTCTCAGTCATGCGGTAAAGATTTCGAACAGAATACTGCTGCGCGCCCTTGTGGAGCGTGGGAGACTTGAGCGTATGCCCGAACCGCTTTCTGGGGAATCCCTTCCCGTTCAGGCGGTGCCAGAGGAGGAAAGGAAGGTTTTTGCAGGATTCTATGCGTCATCCCATGGGGTTTTGCGTCTGAGCTACGAGGCGGATGATTCCATTACCCTGGAAGTCTTTGGAGCGGATTGGGCTCCGATTTATCAGAATCTCAGGCTCCGCAGCGACGGCTGGTATGCGGCAGATGGGGAACCTGTCGCAGCTCTGCGTACCCTTACAGTCGGTGAAAACCGCTATATTGCCTTGCGGGAAAGGGGGGCCTCCGACCATTACAGTTATACCACTCTGGTCGGTCAGGGGCTTGATGCGGAATCCTCCATATCCTCAGCCTGGGCAGCGCGATTGGGAGCGATCTGGCTGCCCGTGAACCAGGCTCTCTATGTTCATTTTCCGGTAAAAACAGAAAGTCCCGGGTTCCGTCTGAGAACCATTACCGGATTAAACGGCTATCTCTATGGCAACAAGATTCTGAGGGATATGCGGCCTGCCTCTCCTGGCAGGCTTGACGGTATGTTTTTGACGGTTCCCGATTCAGTACGTGAAATGCAGGATGTTGCATTGGAAGACTGGCGGGGAGAAGAGTGGCTGCGCGTTGGCAGTTATCTCTACCGTCCTCTGTCCGGAGTACCGCTGCTTTCCAAGGGGGAGACCGCTGTGACCATCGGCAAGGAAGCGTTTGCCGAATGGTTTCGTCTGCCGTCTTCTGGCATGCTTTCTGTCACTGGAGCTAAGTTCTGGATACGTTACGACGACAGCGTGACGGAGGTGGCTTCCGGTAGTCAGAACATAAGCATCAATCTTTCTGAATCGGGTGCAGCTTATCTGCTACTTTACGGTGAGGAAGGTGAAACCATTCTTTTTAACCTTACGGAAGGCTGATCTGGGTTTTTGTTCATGCTAAAAGCCTTCACCAGATAAATGGAGCCTGGGAATGGAGGGATGGTTCGAAAAAACAGGAGTAAACCGCAACAGTGAAAAAAACGCGGTGCCGGAGAGTTTGGGATGGTAGAGAACCTTGCGGGTTTCAGGGCTTTGGGGTAAAAAGGCTCTTTAACGCGGGATGAGGAGAAAAAATATGGAAAAAAATGCAGCAGTCGCTTTGGTTACGGGAGCAGGGAAGGGCATAGGCCGGGCCATTGCCGAAGATTTGGGCAGAAGGGGTTTTTTTGTTTTTCTCGCTTACCGGTCAAGCCGGGCCGGAGCGGAGGAAGCCCTGACCGCCATCCGGGAGGCGGGCGGAGACGGAGATCCTGTAGCGCTGGATGTAACGGATGCTGCCGCCTGTGAGACCACCCTGGAGGGACTGATCAAGGAAAAAGGTCGTCTTGATGTGCTGGTGAACAATGCGGGGATGCGAAAAGACGGGCTCATGGTGCGCATGAAAAACGAGGCCTGGGAAGAGGTGATGCGCACCAACCTCGACAGCTTTTTTTACCTCACCCGGCCTGTGGTGCGGCAGATGCTGCGCCAGCGGTATGGCCGCATCATTTCCATTGGTTCCACATCCGGGCAGGCCGGCGTGGCGGGTCAGGTGAATTATTCGGCTTCCAAGGCGGGACTCATGGGGGCGAGCCGGGCTTTGGCCCGTGAGGTGGCCACCCGCAACATCACGGTGAACGTGGTGGCTCCGGGGTTCATTGTGACGGACATGACAGAGGATCTCAATCTGGAGGCCCTTGCAAAGGAGATTCCCGCAGGCCGTCCCGGAAGGGTTGAGGAAGTGGCGGCCCTTGTGGGCTTTCTCGCCTCTCCCGAAGCTTCCTATGTGACCGGGCAGGTGATCGGCGTGAACGGCGGGCTGTACTGATGCCACAGGGCGTACATACAATATGATTTTTTCCGTTTTCAGACGGGAGTGTTTTGGGAAAGGGATGAGAAAAGATGGGATTGAACCCTGAACTGCTGGAAGTGCTGGCCTGTCCCCGCTGTCGTGGTGGGGTGGAGGAGGATGAGGCCAAAGGGGGCCTGATCTGTCGGGCCTGCGCTGTGATGTATGAAATCCGGGAGGGCATTCCTGTGATGCTGCCCGATGCGGCTCTTCCCCTTTCCGAAAGCGGGGCCTGAATGATCCGGAGCATGACAGCCTATGCCAGAGCCTCCTTTTCCGAAGGAGAGCTGACGGCGGATGTGGAAATCCGGACCTACAACAGTCGGAATCTCGATCCCATGATCCGGGTGCCTTCGGGTTTGAGCGGCCTTGAGGAGCGCATCAAGTCCATGCTCACCGCAAGGTTGAGTCGGGGACGGGTGGAAGTGCGCCTCCAGATCCATGATACCGAGGAGACCATGAATACCTTTGAGGTGGACATGGGGCGGGCCCTTTCCTGCAAGGCGGCTTTGGAAAGCCTGAAAACTACCTTGAGCCTGGAAGGTGCGGTGACCCTTGAGCTTCTCATGCAAGCGGGTTCCGGTATTCTGAAAACCGCAGAGCGATCTTTGGATCTGGAGCGCTTCTGGCCTGTGGTGGAAAGGGTGATGCAAGAGGGATTGGACGCCATTGATACCATGCGCGCCACGGAAGGTCGGTATCTGGCGGAAGATTTTCGGCAGCGGCTGCAATGGATTGAAGGAGAGGTGACAGCCATTGAACAGGTTTCCGGTGATCTCATTCCCCTGTACCGCAACCGCCTGATGGAGCGGATGGGTCAGCTCATGCAGGATGCGGGCCTTGAGCCGGATTCGGGAAGGCTTCTGCAGGAGGCGGCCATCCTTGCGGATCGCAGTGACATTTCCGAAGAGGTGGTGCGTGCGAGAAGCCACATCGCCCATTTCCGGGAAATCATGGACGGTCCCGAACCCGGAGGCCGTAAGCTGAATTTTCTCTTGCAGGAGTTCAATCGGGAATTTAATACCATGGGCTCCAAGGCCGGAGACAGCAGCATCGCCCACCGCGTGGTGGCAATGAAGGCAGAGCTGGAAAAGCTTCGGGAGCAGGTACAAAATATTGAGTAGGGCTTGAAGAAAGGCGAATTATGGCGGGCTCAGGAAGGGGCAGCAGGCAGAAGTCGGATCAGAATCTTTTGAGTATCGGTTTTGGCAGCAGTGTGGTGGCGGATCGGGTGGTGGCCATTGTGTCCCCCAATTCCGCGCCCATGAAACGTTTAAAGGACGAGGCCAAGGAAGACAAAAGGCTGGTGGACGCCACCCATGGAAGACGTACCCGTTCCATTATTGTGATGGATTCCAACCATGTGGTGCTTTCTGCCATTCAATCCGAAACCATTTCACAGCGTTATGGGGCGCTGAAAGAGCATGACGATGACGCATCCTGAAAACAGCAAATCCGTGGAAAAAAGGGGACGGCTTTTTGTGATTTCTGCGCCTTCGGGTACGGGAAAAACCACTCTGTGTGATGCCCTGAGAAACACCTTCCCCGAACTCTGCTATTCCATTTCTTACACCACACGCCAGCCCCGGAAGGGGGAGGCGGATGGAAGGGATTATCATTTCATATCCGTAGAGGAGTTCAAAGAAGGTATTGCCTTAGGCCGGTGGGCGGAATGGGCAGAGGTGCATGGCAACTTTTATGCAACATCTGCTTTTGTCCTGGAAGAAACACTGGGGTCAGGGCGAGATCTGCTTCTTGAGATTGATGTACAAGGTATGCGCCAGATTGTTGGGTGTTTTCCCGAGGCCGTAACCATTTTCATTCTGCCCCCTTCCATGAATATCCTGAGGGAGCGGCTCATGAAACGGGGCACGGACGCAGCCGAGATGATCGAGCGACGTATGGCGGATGCCATCCGGGAGATTGCCCGCAAGGATGCTTACCGTTACCGCATTGTGAATGATGATTTTGAAAGGGCGAAAGACGCCTTGATTTTTCTGGTGGACGCCTGCAGAAAAGGCGAAGATCCGGAAACCACGGATTATATTTAGAAACGGAATTTCATGAAAAAAACAAGGCGCTCCCAGGGGGCTCCCGTAAAAAGCGGTAAACATGAGGACCTTTTTGGTATTCACCCCGTGACAGAGGCCTTGCGCGCCAATGTCCGTACCTTTTATTCCCTTTATCTCACGGATCCGGAAAATCCCCGCTTTGCGGAAATTCTGGAGTTGGCGCAGATGCGGGGTCTTTCCCCTGAGATCTGCACCACGGAGCAGATCACCTCTATGACCGCAGGTGCCGTGCACCAGGGTGTTTTGCTGCGGGCTTCTTTTTTTGTGTTCAGGGAATGGGATACCCTTTTAGTTGGAGATCCTCCCTTGATCATTGTGGCCGATGGCGTGGAAGACCCCAGAAACCTCGGGGCCATTGCCCGCACGGCCCTTTGTCTTGGCGCCAGTGGACTGGTGATTCCAAAAGACCGCGCGGCAGGTCCGACGCCTGCGGCGGTTAAGGCATCGGCCGGAGCCTTGGAGCATCTGCCCCTTTGCGAAGTGGTGAACATCGCGCGGTTTCTTGAAGAAATGAAAAAGGAAGGCTTCTGGGTGGCGGGTCTGGATGCCACAGGCCTGCCCCTTACCACCGCTCGCCTGGACGGGCCGCTGGTGCTGGTCATTGGAGGGGAAGACCGGGGGGTGCGTCCCTTGGTCCAAAAGCACTGTGATATCATGGTGTCCATCCCCCAGAGCGGTCCTGTGGGTTCTCTCAATGCGTCTGTGGCGGCGGCGTTGGCCATCTATGAGATTCGCCGCAATCATCTGACAGATGCCGAAGGTGGTGGGTCACCTGCGGAACCTGGACAAAGGATGAAAAAGGCCATGGCCGTGAGCCCTTCCAGATAGGGAGATGGCGTGATTGTCCGTATGGGATAAGAATTTTCAGGGTCTCTGGCAGATATGCGCCCCCGTTCTTTTTTAAAGGGCGGGGGTTTTTTCATTTTTTGATTGTTTCCGGGGAGTTTCTGGCAGGGGACTTGGTATGAATCAAGACAGAAAGAAGACGATGAGGGTGAAGTTAGGCCTGCGGGAAAAAATGGGGCTTCTTTTTCCCTACGTAAGAAAAAGAATTCTGGAGCAGGTGCAGGCCGTGGCTCTCATTGTTGTCTATCTCGTGGCTTTTCAGACCTTGGTGCTGGGAATTCCCGTTGCGGAATCCGCCACTGTGGCCTTTGGGGTGGTTGTGATCGTGGCGGGTCTGGCTTTTTTCATGGAAGGACTTTTTCTGGGACTCATGCCCTTGGGCGATGCCATCGGCATCCGCCTGCCCCAGAAGTCCGGACTACCCGTGATCCTTCTTTTTGCTTTTGCTCTGGGGCTGGGAGTCACCTTTGCCGAACCGGCCATCGGGATTCTGCAATTGGCCGGGGGCTTCATCCGGCCCTGGGATGCGCCGCTTTTGTTTCTTCTGCTCAACAAGCATGCCGAAGCTCTGAGACATGCGGTGGGAATCGGCGTGGGCCTTGCCGTTGTTCTCGGCATGGGACGTTTCATGTATCAGGTTTCCCTGAAACCTTTTCTTTATATCAGTATATCGTTGATTCTGCTTTTTTCGCTCGGATGCCTTGCAAGCCCGAACATGCAGCATCTTCTGGGGCTTGCCTGGGATGCGGGAGGGGCCACCACGGGTCCTGTCACCGTACCGTTGGTGCTGGGGCTGGGTATGGGCATCTGTCGCGTGGTGAGCAAAGGCGGTGGGGAAGGGGGCGGATTTGGCGTGGTAACCCTGGCTTCCATCATCCCCATTTATACGGTGCTTCTCCTTGGGCTTTTTTTTCTGCCTTCGGTTCCCGGCCCGATGGCGCAGGAAGCTTTTTTCAGCCCTGAAAATCGCCAGAAGGCGGTTTTTCTTTTTAAAGATGAAACGGCTTTAAAGGCTTATGCCCTGAAAAACGCCAATGAGACTTCCCAGGTTGCGCTTTGGGGCGGAAAAGAAATCATGCTGAGTTACATTGCAGCCTTAAAGGAAGATCCTGATCTGCGAAGCCGCGTTTTGGGCAGTCCATCCATGGAAAACCTTGAAAAATGGGCCATCCGCAATGGGAGCGGAGAGCAGCGTCTTGCTGTTTTTGAAAATGATGCGGCCATTCGCAGGGCGGTTTTTCTGTATGCGGGAGCGATGCTGGAACCTCCCGACACCCGGGAGCTGCTGTTGCGCAACGGGTTTTCCAGTGTGCAGGCCATTTTTCCCCTGTCAGTTTTTCTGATCCTGGTTCTTCTTGGTTGGTTGAGGGAAAAACTGCCGCGGGCGGATGAGATCTTCCTGGGATTGTTCTTTGCCACTCTGGGGATGTTTCTTTTTAATGTGGGTATTGAACTTGGACTTTCGAGGCTCGGTAACCAGGTGGGAGGAACCCTTCCTGCATCGTTTAAGCGCATTGAGCTGGTGGAGCAGACCCAGGTTCTGAAAAATTTTGATGAAAGTCTCATTCATACCGCTGTGGGGCCAGGGGGAGAAAAAAGCCGGTTCTTCTATGCCAATCTCAACAATGCCTATGTGCAAATTCCCTATGATGCCAGCCGTCTGGACAGGGAAACCGCGCGTTATACCGTTGTGCCTGCCAAAGGTCCTCTTTTTGGCGATGAGAAACATCCTGCGGGCTTCATTCTGGTTCTGGTCTTTGCATTTTTCATGGGCTATGGGGCCACCCTTGCGGAACCTGCCCTCAACGCCCTGGGGCTTACGGTGGAAAATCTCACAGTTGGAGCTTTCAGAAAATCTCTTCTCATGCAGACTGTGGCTTTTGGGGTGGGCCTTGGCATCAGTGCGGGGGTGCTTAAAATCATCTGGGGGGTCCCCCTTTTGTACCTCATTGGTCCACCCTATCTCGTCTTGCTTGTGCTGACCTTTTTTTCCACAGAAGAGTTTGTCAACATCGGTTGGGACAGCGCCGGCGTGACCACAGGCCCCATTACCGTTCCCCTTGTGCTTTCTCTGGGACTGGGCATCAGCGATCAGGTGGGGGGAGTGGAGGGGTTTGGCATTCTGGCCTGTGCTTCCGTGTATCCCATTGTCTGCGTACTTGCCGTGGGGCTTGGTGTTCAGATGCGTAAAAATGCTATGATGAAACACGCTGGAAACTGAGGAATCCGCCATGAAAAATGCCCCTTTGTATGCGAGAATCACCCTCACTCTGGACAAGTTTTTTGCAAAGGAAGGAGTGGGTGCGGTGCGAGAGCTTGGTGTTTGCCACCTGAGCAGCGAAGTGGGGCGTAGTGTGGTTTTAAAATCCCAGGATGGCCTGAAAAGATTTTTATGGAAAAAGGACGTCTTTGTGGAGGATCCTGTCCAGATTTTTTCCTTTCTTGTTTCTCCCTCCCAGGTTCAGGAAGTGATGCATTTCCTGGCAGAGCGTCTGCGTCTGAATGTTCCGGGACGGGGCAATCTCTATGCCGAGGATGTATGGATACCCGGCTCCGTGCTGCCTTTGCCCAGGTCTTCCCTGTCTGTTCCTGAGAGCTCTCCCCAGGTGTTTGCCTCGCATCTGATGGGAATCCGCTGTATCAGCCAGAAGGGGGAGGGGAACCGGGTTGCCGAAATTGGCCTGCGCACGGGTACAGCCGTTCCCGCCATTACCTATGGCACAGGCACCGGACTCCGTAACCGTCTGGGGTTGTGGCGCATCCTGATCCCTGCGGAAAAAGAGATCACCCACCTTGTTGTGGATGAAAACCAGGTGGATACGGTGATGGATATGATGATCCGGGCTGGGGGTCTGGATCAACCGGGTAAGGGGTTTATCTGTTGCTATCCTGTTCGCATGGGGGTGCTGAATACCCGATTTTCCACAGGCAGTAGCGGTCAGGCCGCGAGCATTGAACAGATCGTATCCGCCATTGATGGGATGACGGGCAGTACCCAATGGCGTAAAAAAACACTTTCGCCCGGAGGGGAATTTCTTTCTTCCAGAAGGTTTCTGACAGGGCTTGTGAATTTTTCCATGATCTGTAACGAGGGTTTCGGTACTCTGCTGACGGAAAAAGCCATGGAGGCGGGGGCAGGGGGATCTACGCTCAGTCTCATGAGGCATATGGAACTGGACACACCCCATGCGGGTGTGAGTCCGGCCCGTGAGGTAAGTGTTATGACCATAGGGGAAAGTCAGGCGCCTGCCATCCTGGAAGCCCTTGACAGGGCCGGACTTTTTGGTGAGGCCGCAGGTGAGGTGCAGCTCAGTGCGGTTCCCAGAGCCTGCACCTTTCTGACGAAGGAAGACCCTTGCTGAAGCCTTGTATGCGGGATTTTTTTTATGGTTTTTTATCCGGCGACATGGTCGAAAAGGGTTGTACTGAGATAACGCTCGCCCGTGCTGGGCAAGAGGGTTAAGAGGGTTTTTCCTGAAAACGCAGGTTGCTGTGCGAGGCTGAGCGCGGCAAAGACCGCAGCCCCCGAAGAAATTCCGCAGAGAATGCCGGAAGACGCGGCCAGTTTTCTCGCTGTATCCACGGCATCGACACCCCTGACAGGGATAATGGCGTCAATGAGGTTTCTGTCCAGAATGGCAGGGACAAAACCTGCACCTATGCCCTGAATCCCATGCGGCCCGGCTTTGCCGCCGGAAAGAACAGGGGATTCTGCAGGTTCTACGGCGATTACCTGAAAATTCTGATTCCGGCTTTTAAAGTAACGTCCCACACCCGTGAGGGTGCCGCCCGTTCCCACGCCCGCTACCAGGGCATGGGCTTCTCCAGGTGTATCCCTTTCCATTTCCGGAGCCGTTGTTTTTTCATGAATGGCGGGGTTTGCGGGGTTGGCAAACTGGTCGGGCATGAACATTTCCGGATTCTTGGTGAGAATTTCCCTCGCCCTGTCAATGGCTCCGATCATGCCTGCGGCCGCAGGGGTGAGGATGAGTTCGGCCCCGAGAAAACGCAGCAGTTTTTTACGTTCAAGGCTCATGCTTTCGGGCATGGTGAGGGTCAGCCGGTATCTGCGCGCTGCACAGATTGCGGCGAGGGCAATGCCCGTATTGCCGCTGGTGGGTTCGATGATGGCGGATCCGGGTCCGATTCTGCCCCTGGCTGCCGCTTCAGCAAGCATGGCTTCTGCAATGCGATCTTTCACACTGCCCAGGGGGTTGAAAAATTCAAGTTTGGCAAGAAGCCTTGTTCCGCGCTCCCGGAGAGCGGGGGGCGTGATATCGAGCATGGGGGTTCTGCCAATGGCGGATGGAATGTCAGAAAACAAAGCCATGGGGAAACTCCTTCTGAAGGGTCAGGAACGTTTTTGTATTCTGCCACGCCAGTCTGTGTCCTGCAATGGCTGGTTTTCAAGGGAGTGAAAAGGAAGAAACGGCATATCCTTCCTCTGGACACCAAGGGAGCGTGAGTTTTCGGACGGATCAAATCTTAAAAAAAGAGGACCCATGGAAAGGGGCCTGTTTTTTTAAACATTGGGCATGGCGTATTCGAAATCCGCAAGGTCGGCAACCTGTCTTCTGGAGTGGGAAACCAAGACCAGGGTGCAGGTTTTTTTCAGCTCCTGAAGCAGATTTTCAATGGCTGTCTCTGCCTTGGTGTCCAGGGAAGAGGTGGGTTCGTCAAGGAGCAGCACCTCCGGTTGCATGACCAGGCTGCGGGCAATGCACAGGCGCTGTTGCTGGCCTCCGGAGAGGGTACGGGCGTCTTCTCTGAGTCTGTGCCGGACCTCTTCCCAGAGCCGGGCCTGCATCAGCGCCTGGGTAACGGCTTCTTCCACATCCTTTTTCTTACGGATTCCCCGCAGTTTGAGGGGCAGGGCCAGGTTGGCGAAAATACCCATGGGCAGGGGATTGGGCTTTTGAAAGACCATGGAGATTTTCTGGCGCAGGGCAAAAACATCGGTGTGCGGGTGGTGGATATCCTGCCAGGCGTTTTGGGTAAAGAGGGTGATTTTTCCTGAAATGCGGGCCTCATGTTCCGTTTCAAGCAGGCGGTTCAGGGCAAGGAGCAGGGTGGATTTTCCTACCCCCGATGGTCCGGTGATGGCGGTGACGGCTTTTTCCGGAATGTCGAGGTGAATGTGGGAAAGCACCCTGTTTTCTTTATAAGAAACCGAAAGATTTTCAATGCGGATCTTGGTTTTTGGGCTAGGCATCAGGCTTTTCCGGTAAGGGGGTTGCGCAGAAAGGTTTTTCGAATCAGAGCGGCAAGGCCAAACAGACCTCCGCAAAGTCCGACGAGAATGAGGGAAGCGGCAAAACCCATGGCGAGTTCCCGCGGGGAGTTGTATTCCGCCGCTGTGGTATAGATAAAAAAGGGCAGTGCTTCAAAGGGATCAAAAAACCCCGAAGGCAATCCATAGGCAGCAACGGTTCCGGTAAGAAGAATGACAGCGGTATCTTCTGCCGCACGACCAATGGAGAGCAGGATACAGCCTGTAAGCCCAGGACGGGCCGCAGGCAGGAGGACATGGCGCAGGGCTTGGACCGGACTGGCTCCAAGGGCAAGGGTGCTGCGGAAAAGCTCCGGAGGCAGGGTGGTGAGGGCCTGCTGGGTTCCACGGATGAGGTAGGGAAGGATGAGGCAGGCCAGGGATGCGGCGGCTGGCAGTAATCCTGGTGTGATGGCTGGAAAGTGGCGGTAGAGGATGAGAATAACGGAAAACCCCAGAAGCCCGATGAGGATGGACGGCATGCCTGCCAGAATATCCACGGAGACGCCGATCCATCGTCTGGTGTGGGGGCCTGCGAAAAGGGCCAGGTGGATGCCTGCAGCCATCCCCAGAGGGAGGGCGAGGACCACGGCCAGGAAAACAAGGAGCAGGGTACCGCATATGGCGGGAAAAAGTCCGTCAAATACGGGTTTTACGCCACTAAGGGCCTCAAGGGGCGGGGTGTTACCGAAAATCAGGCGAAGATCCATGACGGGTAAAGCTTTTATGAAAAGGGCGCTCAGAAGAAAGAAAACAAGGGCGGTAAGGCTCAGGGCGGAAAAGATGGATGCGGCCTTGATGAGAAAGCGGCTTATGGGATTCATGTGTCTATCTCCGGGCCTGTATGCGGGTGCGGCAAAGGACGATGAGTAGGGTGGTGATGAAATAGAGCGTCAGACCGCAGGCGAAGATGGATTGAAATTCAGGGCTCTGGGTGTCTGATGCCATGACCAGGGCAATGTGCGCTGTGAGGGTACGCGCGGGTTCTGTGCAGGAAGCGGGAAAGGCGAGACTGTTTCCCGCGAGCATGAGGGCAATGAGGGTATCTCCCACGGCTCGGCCGCAGGCGAGCAGCAGGCCTGCCAGGATACCGTTTCTGGCCTGGGGCAGGAGGAGGTAGATGAATCTTTCTTCTGGTTTTGCACCAAGCCCGACCAGGGTTCTGACGTCTTCCCTGGACACTGCGCGGAAGGCGTCGGAAAAAAAGAGGATCATAGTTGGTGAAACGAGGAGGGCCAGCGTGAGGGCTGCAGCGAGGATGGAAAAACCTGAGCCGCCCAAGGCTTGACGCAGTAAAGGTATAAGGAGAAAGACCGCAAGAAAGCCATACACCACCGTAGGAATACCAGTCATGAGCTGAAAAACAGGTCGTATCCAGCGCACGATGGGACGGGGGGCAAAGTCGGCCTCACAGAAAGCCGCGGCACCCAGGGATAGGGGAAAGGCAATGAGGATGGCAAGGCTGCTGATCGCAGCGGTTCCTGCAATCATGGGCCCAATGCCAAATTTCCCGGAAAGGGGCTGCCAGGGTGTGGTGAGGAGAAGAAAGTATCCCCCGTTTTTGAACAGGGGAAAGGCGAAAAGGGCGAGGAAGCCAAAGAGAAACAGGACAAGGCCGAAGGTGAAAAGGGCGGAAAAACCGCAGAGGGACGTAAAAAATTTTTCTCCTGCAACGGCATGAGCTCTTCTGGAGAATTCTTTTTCCTGCGGGTGGGGTCTTGGAATTTTTTTTTCAGTATTGCGGAAAAAGGATGCCATGAAAACATACACCTTGGCGCGGAACCCGGTTTGAAGGCCGGATTCCGCAGTAAGCCCTGAATCAAGGGATCGGATGGGAGGTTTTCAATCCCGGTCTGCGGGAATAAAACCTTTGTCCTGGATAATGGCGCGACCTTCGGGGCTGTATAGGTAATGAAGGAAGTCGGCTGTAAGTCCTGCAGGTTCTCCTTTGGTGCTGCTGTACAGCCCGCGGGATACGGGGTAGGCTCCGGATTTTACAGTCTCAATACTGGGAGTCACCCCTTCAAAGACAAGGGGTTTAATGCCAGGCTCCAGATGTCCGACGGAGACATAGCCAATGGAGCCAGGATCCTGACTGATGGCTGTTTTCATGGCGCCATTGGAAGCCACCACATGGGCTGTATCCGTGATATCCCCTTTTTGGAGAGCCTTTTCCCAGAAAACTTCGCGGGTACCCGAAGCCGCATCACGGGTATAAAGGGTGATGGTTCTGTCGGGGCCGCCCAGCGTTTTCCAGTTGCGGATTTCTCCTTTGAAGATGGCTGCCAGGGTAGCGCTGTCCATGGCGCTGACAGGGTTGGCCGGATGCACCACAAGGGCCACGCCATCGAGCGCCCAGCGGTAAAGGACAAGGCCATAACTTGCAATTTCAAGATTTGTGGGTCTGCGCCCTGAATTTCCGATATCCACAAGCCCTTCCCCCACCTTCTGAATACCCACGCCGGACCCGCCCCCTGCAATGGCTATGCGGATTCCGGGAGCCTCGTGCATGATACGTTGTGCGGCTTCTTTCATGACAGGAATATGGGCAGTACCCCCTGCGATCTGGATGGTACCGGTTTTTCCTTTGAAAGAAGACAGGTCCTGGGCCTGGGCCTGAAGAAGAAAGGGCAGGGTCACGAGGCTCGCCATGAAAAAGATTTTTTGGATATAACGCATTGAAACTCCTTTGGGTTTTAGGGGAGACTTTATTGAACCAGACCGAGGGGATAGCATGGCTGAAGGGAGGGATCAAATCGCGTTTGTCTATGTATTTCTTGAAATGAATTGAAAAATTATATGGATGAGGACCTGAGGCAAGGGAGAAAACCCCAAACAGGACAGGGGCTACCGGATGGCAGTCCCTGCAGATATTCATGGATGGCGGAAGTGCATGGGAATCGAACCCACCCGGGACGGTTTTAGCGCCCCACACCGGATTTGAAGTCCGGGAGCCTCACCAGTAAGCTGCGCACTTCCGAAATACGAAAAGGGATGATATAGAAAAAGGCGTTTTTGTCAACCGCTTTTACTCCACATCCATCACCCTTGTCTCGGAGACTTGCCATGGTTCAGCCTCAACGCCTCAGCGATATTTTTTTACAATTGGTTCGTATTGATTCTCCTTCTAGGGAGGAGCAGGAAATAGCAGATTTTCTTAAAAATGAACTCCAGAACCTTGGGGCTGAGGTTGTCTTTGACAACGCAGGGGAAACGGTGGGCGGGACGGTGGGGAATCTCATTGCCTGGTTTCCCGGGAACGTGAAGGTGCGGCCTCTGCTTCTGTCCGCCCACATGGATACGGTGGAGCCTGGGCGGGGTGTGCGTCCCCGTCTGGAGGAAGGTGTTTTTCGGAGTAGTGGGGACACCATCCTGGGTTCTGATGACAAATCGGGCATTGCCATCATCCTGGAGGTTCTCCGTGTCCTCAAGGAAACGGATGTTCCCCATGGTCCTGTGGAGGTGGTGTTTTCCGTATGTGAGGAAATTGGTCTTCTGGGCGCCAAGGCTTTGAATAAAAGCCGCCTTAAATCCCGTCTTGGTTATGTACTGGATGCCTGGGACATCCATGCCATTGTGACACGCGCACCTGCGGCCAACCGTTTCACTTTCGTGGTGCATGGGAAAGAATCCCATGCAGGTGCTGAGCCGGAAAAGGGTATCAACGCCATCATTCTGGCGGCGAAAGCCATGGCCCGGTGTCCTGATGGAAGGATTGACCATGAAACCACCTGCAATATCGGAAAAATTGAAGGTGGAGTGGCCACCAATATTGTGCCGGGTTCTGTGACCATCCTGGCCGAAGCCCGTAGCCATGACCCGGAAAAACTGCAAAAACTTTCCGATGAATTGGTGACTGCCTTTCAGTGTGCTGTTGCGGAGGCCGGGGGAGGGGAAGGGATTGATTTCCCACGACTGGAAGTTCGCGTGGAAGAAGACTTTCCCCACACCCGCATTCCTGAGGATGCACCTGTGGTGCTTCTTGCAAAGCAGGCGGGAAAAAATCTGGGCCGCGCCATGACCACACGTTCTGTGGGCGGTGGTTCGGATGCCAACATTTTTTTTAACCATGGCATTGATGCCTGTGTCATAGGTACGGGTATGCGGGAAGTGCATACGGTGCGAGAGCATGTGACCTTGTCGGACATGGTGGATTGTGCGGGTCTTTTTGTGGAGATTATTCAGGAGTACACAAGAATCCAGCAGAAGGAGGGGTTGTGATTTCCCGTTCCAAAGATCTGGTTCTTTTTTTTGCGACCATGGCTGGCACGGGGAATGCTTCAAAAGCTCCCGGAACCCTGGGAACCCTGGCGGCGATTCCTTTTTGTGCCCTGCTTTTGCTTTTTCCCGCAAAAGCCCAGGTGGTGCTGATGCTGACAGCCATACTGATGGGTATCATGGTCTGTGATGCGGCTTCCAGACGCCTGGGGGAAAAGGATCCTTCCTGCGTGGTGCTGGACGAGGCGCTGGGGCTGGGGGTGACACTGATGCTTTTTCCTTTGTCCCTTGCTACTCTGGTTCTGGGTTTTGTTCTCTTTCGCTTGTTTGATATCCTGAAGCCCTGGCCTGTGGCGTATTTTGACCAGAAAGTGCCTGGTGGTGCAGGCATTGTGCTCGATGATGTGGCAGCAGGTCTTTGTGCACACCTGTGCTTGTCGATTTTTTTGGCTTTTTGAGGCGCAGGCGTCAGGATTTTCTGAAATCCCTTGCCCATGTAATTTTGACAGGAGTGCTGTTTTGACACTTTCTTTAGAAGAAAAGTATGCGCTGATTCTGGCCAAGGAGAGGCAGATGGCTTATGGCCTTGCCAAGCAGCTCATCCCAAAACCCGAGACTTCCGTGTGGATGATTTTTCTGCCCGTGCTTTTTGTCCATCATGCCTTTAATATTCAAAGGTATAAAAAAAGCATCCATGGTTTTGCGGATAATTATACAAAGACGAGAAAAAAAGCACTGGATCTGGCCTTGGTTGCCATGGAAGAAGGCCGTGGGGTACAAATTGATCTTGAAACCTGTTTCCCTTCCCTGGAGTTGGGTGATGAAAAGGATAGAAAGATCTGTGAAAAACAGCTCGGAGAAATCCGTGTCCTTTTTCATCATTACAAGCGGCTTTTCGAGGTCCGGGGAAAAACCTGGCAGAATCTGGTCAAAGAGGCCTATGGGGAAGCCGGAAAATACAGGGCTTTTCTGAATGAATTGGCAAAGGCGGAAAAAGAGGTGACCCGCTATGTGACCCGTACCTTGCAGACCAGTGATGCGGCCCGTGAAGTGGCTGGAAAAATGGAAAAGATTGCAGATCATCTCCGGGAAGAGGATGTGAGAGTGGTTTTCTGATTTTGGCGGAGATAGAAAAACCAGAACAGGCCGCAAAGGGCAATCCTTTTCGGCCTGTTCTGGTTTGGATGGGGTGGTTTATTTTGCCGCTCTCTGAAGACTGTCGCGCACATAGGACTGGGCCATGAAAGTTTCTTCAGACTGGGTATAAAAATACTGGTTCGCGTCAATGTCCGCTGCGCTGATGATTTCCATTACGGGTTGAATCACAGGCAGGCTTTTAAGCCAGGGCAGTATAAAGGCCACAAGGATCCAGAATCCAAGAAGTCCGGTTAAAAGCTTCCGGATACCTTCTGACATATGGGATTTGTTTCCTGACATGGGGTGTCGCCTTTCGGGCTCATGGGTAATCCCCGGCGCTTCAAGGAGCGCCGGGGAGGCGTGTTTTTTATCCTTTATCCACAGAATGGATTGATCAGGGGATTAAAGTGTTGCTGTGATGCCGGGGAATACAAGGAAGAACATCACATAGGCCATAAGGAGAGTGAGGGCCAGGTTGATACTCTGGCCGGTCACATAAAGGATGACGGGCTTGCCGCCTTTGAAGTGCTTGGCCATTTCCCGGAAGTTGGAGGTAAGGCCGATGGAAGCAAAGGCCAGAATGAAGAACCACTCACGGCAGGGACGGCTGAAACCTCTCAGAACGCCTTGATCCAGCATGACGTTGCCGCGTGCGCCCATGGCTTCAATAATAATGGAGAAGATGATGGATGCGGCGATGAAACCCAGAACGAATTTGGGGAAGCGGTACCAGATTTCCATTTTTTTAACGGTCTGACCTTCCACGCATTCTACCTTGGCGCACCAGTAAACGGCAACACCAAAGGCGATGACCCCGATCATGATGTTCTGGATCATTTTGATGGTGGCGGCAACGAACATGCCCGTTTCCCCCAAAAAGGCACCGGCAGCCACAACGGCACCGGTGGAGTCAATGGTGCCGCCGATCCAGGCACCGCCCAGTACGGGATGCATCCCCACAGACACGATGAAGGTGGGCAGGGCGATCATCATGATGGCGGTAAAGAGCATGGACATGCCGATGGCGATGGTCAGCTCTTCCTTGGTGGCGCGGCAGGCGGCTGCTGTGGCGATGGCCGCGGATACCCCGCACACGCACATATCCGCAGATACGGTGATGTTCAGGGTTTTGGATTCCATCTTCAGCACTTTCTGGCCAAAAATATAGGTGATGACCAGTACGGTGGGGGTGACCACCCAGGCGACAAAGATGCCGGGAACACCGATGGCGAGAATCTGACCAAAGAGAATTTCCGCACCCAGAAGCACAAGGCCGGTTTTGATGAAGTATTCGGTCTGGGCCGCATCCTTGATGAACTGAGGCGTTCCCACGGTGTTGGCAATGAGCATGCCTCCTAAGATGGCCCAGATGAGGGAGCCAAAGCCCCAGTCGTTGAGGGTTTTGTTGCCGCCGATGACTTCGGATACCACAGCCAGAAGGAAGACAAAACCAAAACCCTTGATGAAGTTGATGGTATTGATGTTCATCACCGTGGTGGCAGCGGCAAAAAAGAGCATGAAGATTATACCGATGCCAATGAGGTAGGGAATCCTGTTGTAGGCCTGGGTGCCTGCGGTGGCTCTGGCCTTGCTTTCCGAATTTCTGGCAGAACGCCATTGGGCAATGGAAGCTTCGGCTTTTTTATTGAGTTCCTCATTTTTGAACTGAGCTGCCGCAGCGGCTGCCTGATCCATTTCAGCCTGTGCGATGGCGGCCTTGGTTTTTTCCTGGGCCTTGGCATGGGATTCCTTGGCATTTTCACGGATTTCCGCAGCTTTGGCTTCCGTAAGAATCAGGGATTCCATGGGATTGGAAGACCACTTGGAGGGCGTTGCCAGCCACGTAGCTAGCGTTTTACCCGCAGGCTCGTTGCGGGCGCGGAGACCGGAGAGGGTATCATTGGCCTTGTGCCATTCCACGGTATGGAAGGGCGCTTTGTTTTGTTCCACCTGCATGATGCTCTGGGACTGGTCAATTTTTTTGTCCATGTCCGCAGGGGGTCTGGGAAGGAAAATGAGAAGACCGACAATAAGAATGATGAAGCCCAGCCAGATGGCCCACCAGTCTTCTTTTTTGTAAAGTTCGGACCATTCCCATCTGGCCTGATCCACGACAATTTCCGGTTGTTGGGTTTTGACGGACATGTAAAGCTCCTTGGTTGGGGTTGAATTTTCTCTTCCATCATCAGGATCAAGGCGCGCTTGGAGCTGCGCAGAGGTTTTTCGGGGCCAATGCGCTGACCGGGGCCTGGATCCCAATGCTTTTATTTTTCAAACAGAATGAAATCTAGCAAAATGGATACCAAGGATTCTGTGTGAGGTGAATTTCTGAAGTTTATTTATTTTTAAGCAGTTAACGGGCTGGTTTTTTACATGCCGACCTCGGGAATGACGGATGCATCCATGGGGATGCAGTCTTGGAAACCCTGGGTGCCACCCTGAGGATGCAGTTTGGCGCGGGGCTATTGGGCGAAATGGCATTGTGGTTTTCTTTCGTTTTGGAAAAGGCTATGTATGGCAGTTGACCGGAAGAGACTTCGGAGTGTATGGAAGAAAATCTTCAAAGACTGCCTGTTTTTAAAAGAGGGTGTTTTTATCTAAATCATTTAAATATACGGATTTCCGGATAAGGGAGGCTGCATGAGCATAACAGGGGACAAGGGAAAGGCCATCGAATCGGCCATGGGGCAGATTGAACGCCAGTTCGGTAAAGGGGCCATCATGCGGCTCGGGAGCAAGGAAGTGATTGCTGTGCCGACCATTTCCACAGGTTCCCTGGCCCTGGACCGGGCTTTGGGCATTGGTGGTCTCCCCAAAGGGCGGGTCATCGAAATTTATGGCCCGGAGTCTTCGGGTAAAACCACCCTGGCCTTGCATGCGGTGGCGGAATGCCAGAATCAGGGAGGCATTGCCGCCTTCATTGACGCAGAACACGCCCTGGATACGGCCTATGCCCGGAGACTTGGGGTGAACGTGGATGAGCTTTTGGTCTCCCAGCCGGATACGGGGGAGCAGGCCCTTGAAATTGCCGACATGCTGGTGCGCAGCGGTGCCGTGGATATTCTCGTCATCGATTCCGTGGCGGCCCTTGTGCCCCGTGCGGAAATCGAAGGGGAAATGGGAGATGCCCACATGGGGCTTCAGGCCCGACTCATGAGCCAAGCCCTGCGCAAGCTCACGGCCACCATCGGTAAAACCATGACAACTGTGATTTTCATCAACCAGATCCGCATGAAACTGGGGGTGGTATTTGGCAATCCGGAAACCACTACCGGCGGTAATGCCCTCAAATTTTATGCTTCCGTGCGTCTGGATGTGCGTAGGGCCGCAGCCATCAAGGAAGGTCAGGATGTGATGGGCAACCGTACCCGGGTCAAGGTCGTGAAAAATAAACTCGCTCCTCCTTTCAAAGAAGCTGAGTTTGACCTCATGTATGGTGAGGGAATTTCCAAGATCGGGGATCTCCTGGATCTGGGTGTGGAAGCGGGCCTGATTGAAAAAAGTGGAGCTTGGTATGCTTATGAGGGGGAGCGCATTGGTCAGGGCAGGGAAAATGTCAAAAAATATCTGAAGGAGAATGAGACCCTTTTTTCCAGCCTGTATGCCAAGGTAAGGGAAAGTCTTGGGATTGCTTCTCCGCCCCCCCTTGCGGAAAAGCCGGAAAAGGTGATCAAGGTTGCAGAAAAGCCTTCTAAGGAAGGACGGGCTTCCCGTGAGAAAAAGGGAGAGGCACCTTCCATGTTTGAGGATATGCCCCCCATGGACACCTTTCAGGAAGAGTAAAGTGGGGGCATTTTGAGGGAGTAGGTATTTTGATGCGGGCGGAGTGGAAAACGGCTGATGCCTGTTACAGGATAAAAAAATGCAATTTCATGCAGGGAGAAAAAGAAAAACATGATGACGGGAAGTGAGATCCGGCAGACCTTTCTGGATTATTTTAAAAAACACGGGCACCGGCTGGTGCGCAGCTCCTCTCTCGTGCCCTCCGATGATCCCACCCTGCTCTTTACCAATGCAGGCATGGTGCAGTTCAAGCGCGTTTTCATTGGCGAAGAGAAGCGGGACTATGTGACGGCCACCACCTCCCAGAAGTGCGTGCGGGCGGGCGGGAAACACAATGACCTCGAGAACGTGGGCTATACGGCACGGCACCACACCTTCTTTGAAATGCTCGGTAACTTCAGTTTCGGGGATTACTTCAAGGACGAGGCCATTGATTTTGCCTGGGATCTGCTCACCAGGGGCTATGGTCTGCCCGCAGACAAGCTCTGGGTCTCCATTTTCCTGGACGATGACGAGGCCTTTGAAATCTGGAACAGGAAAATCGGGGTTCCCAAGGAGCGCATTGTGCGTCTTGGGGAAAAGGACAACTTCTGGGCCATGGGGGACACCGGACCCTGCGGCCCCTGTTCTGAAATTCACATCGACCGGGGGATTCCCTGCAGCCTCAACAACCCGGACTGCGGTGTGGACTGCGACTGTGACCGCTTCCTTGAGATCTGGAACCTCGTCTTCATGCAGTTCAACCGATCCGAGGACGGCACCATGACGCGCCTTCCCAAGCCCAGCATTGATACGGGCATGGGCCTTGAGCGCATCGCTTCGGTGATTCAGGGGGTCAGCACCAATTACGACACCGATCTTTTCCGGCCCATTATGGAAAAGGTGGCAACAATGTCGGGAAAACCCATCGGGCAAAGTCCTGAGTCCGATGTGGCCATGAAGGTCATTGCCGACCACAGCCGGGCCGCAGCCTTTCTTGTGGGGGACGGAGTACTGCCCTCCAACGAGGGCCGGGGCTATGTGCTGCGCCGCATCCTGCGTCGGGCCATCCGTTATGGCCGGAACATCGGGCTGACCCGTCCCTTCCTGAAAGATACGGTGCGGGTGGTTTTTGAGATCATGGAAAACGCCTACCCGGAGCTGAAAAGCCAGGAAAGCTTCATCACCAGTGTCATTGAAAACGAGGAAATCCGGTTTTCCGAAACACTGGACAATGGTCTTAAGGTGCTGGAGGAGACCCTCGAAGGTCTGCAAGCGCGGGGCAGCCGGGAAATCCCCGGAGATGTGATCTTCCGTCTGTACGATACCTATGGTTTTCCTGTGGATATTTTAAGGGATGTGACCAAGGGCAGCGATATTGTTCTTGACATGGATGGGTTTGAAAAGGCCATGGCCGAGCGGCGGGAGATGAGCCGCAGCAAGGTGAAGTTTGATGCCATGGGCGAGGCCTATCTTTCCCTCACCAGTGCCGGAGTGCAGACGGTCTTTACGGGCTACGAGCAGACCGAAGATAAGGGAAAAGTGCTGCTTCTTGTGCGGGAGAGTAAGGCCTGCGACCGGGTGGAAGGGGCTGGTGCTCTGGAGCTTGTTACGGACAGAACGCCTTTTTATGCCGAATCCGGCGGTCAGGTGGGGGATACGGGCTTTATCCGCAGCCCAAACTTTGAGATGGAAGTTCTTGAAACCGTAAAAGATCCCACGGGCCTTTTCATCCATAAGGGAAAACTTCTTTCCGGAAGCCCTGGCAAGGGTGATGGGGTGCAGCTTCTCGTGAATGCGGCCCGCAGAGCGGATACGGCGAGGAATCATACAGCGACGCATCTGCTGCACGCGGCCCTGAGGGAGGTGGTGGGGGATCATGTGAAGCAGTCCGGCTCCATGGTGAGTGCGGAGCGGCTTCGTTTCGATTTTACCCATTTTTCAGGCATAGACAGGGACACCCTCAATGCCGTGGAAAGCTGGGTGAATGACAAAATCCGGGAGAACGTGCCCGTCAGCTCAGAAACCATGAGTGCGGAAGCCGCCTTTAAAACCGGGGCCACGGCCCTTTTTGAGGAAAAGTACGGAGACGAGGTGCGGGTCATCAGCCTTTCCTCCTTCAGCAAGGAATTCTGTGGCGGTACCCACACGGCCTATACCGGCGACATCGGTCTTTTTGTCCTTGTTTCCGAGGGCAGTGTTGCGGCAGGTGTACGCCGCATCGAGGCCCTCACCGGTCAGGCGGCCCTTGGTTTCATACAGGAGCGCAGCCGCATTCTTCAACAGGTGGCGGGGCTTCTCAAGGATAAGCCCGATACCCTGGTGGGCCGGGTGGAGCGTCTTCTTGGCGATCTGCGGGCCCAGGAAAAAACCATTGAATCCCTGAAGAACAAGATGGCGGAAATGAGTGCCGGGGACATCACCGAAGGGGTGGTGGAGATTCAGGGGGTCAAGGTGCTGGCGAAAAAGGTGACGGTGGACAATCCTGCGTCCTTAAGGGATCTTGCCGACCGCATGAAGGACAAGCTCGGCTCCGGTCTTGTGCTGCTGGGTACGGAATCCGAAGGCAAGGTGCTGCTCATCTCTGTGGTAAGCAAGGATCTCGTGGGGCGCTTCCACGCAGGGGACATCGTCAAGGCTGCGGCCAAGGTCGTGGGCGGCGGGGGCGGAGGTCGTCCGGATATGGCCCAGGCGGGGGGAACCCAGCCCGAGAACCTTGATGCGGCCTTGAAAACCCTTTTTGATCGGGTACAGCAAGGCGCATAGACCAATGAAGGGGCAGGCCCTCCTGTCCACAGAGTGTACTTCTGTCATTGGTCAGGTTTTCAGATACAAAGGGCTTTTATTCGTTATAGGATCTTATCCGGAGCAGTAAAAAAGCAGGGATCTGAACATCTGTTGTTGGAGGGACGGCAAAACTGCCGTCCCTTCATGTCTGCCGAAAGGGGGCAGGATGCTGACGCAGGATGGGCTTATAAGCCTTGGGGCCTTTGGGCTGCTCCTTTTTTACCATCTCTTTCTTGCCTGGAAAATCCGTAAAGACCCCGCTGCCACTTCCCTGGGGCTGGCCCATATCATCCGCAGGGAGTGGGTGCAGGAGATTCTGAAAGAAGGCCGGGATCTTCTGGGGGTGCATACCTTAAGAAATCAGGTGATGGCGGCGAGCTTTCTGGCCTCCACCGCGATTCTTATCAGCCTCGGTGTGCTGGGCCTTGCGGCCAATCCTTCCTTTTATACGGGCTTTCTTGCGGTTCTGGGAGATGGAAACCCGAACAGCAGCGCAGCACTTGCAAAGCTTGTGCTGATTTCCACCAATTTTTTTGTGGCTTTCTTCAACTTCACCCTCTCCATCCGCTACTACAACCATGCAAGTTTTGGTGTGGGGCTGAAAAGTTTTGAAAGCCTCCCCTTTCCACCGGAATTCATCCTCACCATCATGGAAAGGGGGAGCCGACATTATTTCATCGGCATGCGGGGCTATTACCTTTCCGTTCCCCTCCTGTTGTGGATGCTGGGGCCTTTCTGGCTTCTTTTCGGCACCCTGGCATTGCTCCTCGTTCTCTTTTTTCTGGACCGCATGGTCTGAAGGATTCCCGGTCAGCGCAGTCATTGAAAAGGGTTTCAGCCTTTTTCCCTTAGATTTTTTTTATCCGGGAGAATGGGGAAGGGGGCCTGAGGCAAGGGGGCCTTCTTCGCAGGCCTGCATGGGTTTTTCTTCACCTTCCGGTTTCCGGGATTCCTGTCTTCTTTTTTCCTCCGTGTCAAACCTGTAGTCCGAACGTAGGTGGAGATCCTGCTGGGGGAAGGGGATTTCAATGCCTTCTTTGCGGAACTCCAGGGTAATGGCAAAGCGGATCTGGGTTTCGACCTTGCGGAATTCCTGGAGAGTACTCCAGAAGCGCAGACGGAAGACAAGGGCCGAATCACCGAAATCCATGAAGTGTACGTCCGGAGCAGGATAGGTGAGTACCCCTTTGGTGTTGGCGGCGATCTCAAGGAGTACCTTTTCAACCCGTTTCACATCTGAGCTGTAGGACACGCCCACATCAATGTGTTTTCGGAGGCGCTGGTCCTTGAAACTCCAGTTTGTGAGACGACTGCTGATGAAGTTGGCGTTGGGAATGATGAGCGAGGCGTTGTCATAGGTCTGGACAACGGTGGAGCGGACATTGATGCGGGTGACCACACCCCAGATACCGTCAATTTCAATGACATCACCTACCTGGATAGGCCTTTCGAAAAGCAGAATGATACCGCTGACAAAGTTATTGAAAATGGCCTGAAGCCCGAAACCAAGGCCGACCCCCAGGGCGCCGAAGGCCACGGTGAGAGAGGTGGTGTTCAGCCCGAAGACATGGAGGGCGGAAAGAATGCCGAAGCCCCAGATGAGATAGCCGATGAGGGTCAGAATGGAGGTTCTCAGTCCCTGTTCCACTCCGCTTTCCATGAGGATGCGTTTTTCAATGAAGGCCCTGAAAGAGCGGGTGGCCACAAGGGTGAGAAGGAGAACACAGAGGGCCTGAAAAAGACGCAGAAGACTGAATTCCATGCCTCCGAAATTTACGGGATAGCGGAAGATGGCCAGAACAAGGGGGAAAAGGCTTTCGTGCAGTCCCCAAGCCTGGGCGATGATAAAAAGGAAGAGGGGAAGCAGCATGAAGGGCAGCATGCGCACCCCCAGGCGGGTGAGAGGGGGAAGGCCTTCGGAGGTTTCCCTGCTATCCGGTGATGGCCCCTTGGCTTTCACCCATTCCCGCACGGCAGTAAAAAAAAGGAGATAAGTTCCTGAAATAATGAGTGTGACGCCCCAGGCCCAGTACCAGAAGAGGGCGAGGAAACCGTAACCGAGAAGTTCCAGGGCCGGAGCGCCGAGGGCAATGGCTTTGCTGGCAAGATGAAGGCCGGTCCGGATAGTCGGAGGGCTGGAGGGGCTTGGGGTGGGTCTGGACCAGAATCGGAAGACGAGGATGACAACACAGATTTCAAGGAGAATCCGTTCCATGAGAATGAGGGGACTTCCCTGGGGGAATATCCACAAAGAGAGGATGAAAAGCGGGGTGAAAAGGAAAAAAAGGCGGGTGAATTTTTTGAGAATGTCGAGCTGATCCGGGGTAATGGAGGGGCGGCCTTCGCGTCCACAGGCTTCGGAAAAGGCTGTGAGCAGGCGAAAGAGGGCCAGAAACCAAGTAAAACCTGTGATAACCTTGAAAAGTCCTGTGCCGGAAAGAGTGGGCTGGGAGCGGATCATGGTTTCGGTGAAAATGGCGAGAACCAGGAGGGGAAGGGCCTTTCTTGACGTTTCGAGAAAAACGGCCCGCCACCCGTTGGAATGCAGGGTCTCCTGTTTTCTGAGAAAAGAGCGCATGCGAAGGGCGAGGGGCAACAGAAAAAGGCCCAATACCAGAATCCGCATGGCGGTTGCGGGCGGGAGTTGAAAGAGGGGGCGGATTTCTTCAAGCCAGAAGGAAGGGGTGAGAAGGCGGAGGATGCTGTTTCGGATCTGGAGAAAGACGGCCAGCGGGGTAGATGGATCCAGCAGAGCCCGGAATCCCTCACTCTTCTGGAAAAGGTCCAGGGTCCTGCGTTCCCGCAGGGTCTGCTGAAAAACCTGAAAAAGGTTTTCCATATCTTTCCGGATTTCAAGAACTTCCTGCCTGCGTTGTTCCTGAGTGGTCATGAGGCTTTCCAGGAGCTGGGCTTTCTCTTTCAACAGGATCAGGAGTTTTTCTATGGTTTTCTGTACAAGGTCGATCTCGGGGTTTTTTTCTTCGCCTGAGGTCAGGGCTGTTTTTTGTTCCAGTGTAAGCTGTTTGCGCTGTTCCGTCTGGCGAAGGAGGGGGGTCAGACGCTCTTCCTGGCGTTGGATGCGCTGCAGATAGGTATCCAGAGTGGTGAGGGCGGTCTGTTGATCCGCCCGCGCTTTTTCCAGCTCAGAAAGGGGCGTGTGGGAAGAGAGCAGGAGGTTGCGGTGGGAGGCCATGAGGATGCGATAAGCCCTGGATTCGGACTGCATGGCCGTTTCCATCTGTTTTTCCTGCAGGGTTTCGGAAGAAAGATTTTGTATGGAGAGGGTTTCATCATGTATGGACGCATTCAGGGAGGCAAGGAGGTCCTCCAGATGCGGGGTTTCGGCCCCGTGCGTGGGGACGGAAGCCAGAAGACAAAAAAGGATAAAAAGAAAACGCAAAAGCATTGGGCGTTCTTTCGTGTGGGGGAGAAGGGGGTGGGGCCCTGGCCCCAGAATAAAATACCATGGCGTTTGGAAAAAACAATCCGAGTGCAAAGAATTTGTTTTGGCTGATTTTTGAACGGGGATCCGGCTGGGGGGTTGGGAAGGATCAGAGGGTTTTTCAGGCGAAGTATCCGGATTGACCCTGAAAATTTTGCATGCTAAAGGGTACGGATTTTAAGTCTGCGGCAAGGGATCCCCTACCAATAACGGGCAGAAGTCGCGTGTCAGCGGGGTGGAGGCGTGGGGTGCCTGCAAGATCCGGAAAAAGAGAATTTTTTTAAAACCACCAAGGAGAGATGTGGAAAAATGATGTCACAAATCAATGGGTTTTTTAAGCTTGTGGAAAATCAGACGTCCTTGCGGCAGGAGGTGATGGCAGGTCTCACCACCTTTTTGACCATGGCCTATATCATTTTTGTAAACCCCAATATCCTCGGGGATGCGGGGATGGATAAGGGGGCCCTGATCACTGCCACCATTCTCGCTTCTGCCCTGGCGACCATTCTCGTGGGGCTGTGGGCCAATGTTCCCTTTGCCATGGCGCCGGGGATGGGGCTGAACGCATTTTTTGCCTATACCCTGGTGCTGGGGCAGGGTATGGCCTGGCAGACGGCCCTGGGGGTGGTGTTCATCTCCGGCGTATTCTTTCTGATCCTGACCCTTATGGGAATCCGGAAATGGATCATCGCCGCCATTCCCATTCAGCTTCGTCTGGGAACGGCAGCGGGCATCGGCCTTTTCATCACTTTCATTGGGTTTCAGAATATGGGACTCATTGTGGACCATCCGGCAACCCTGGTGGGCCTTGGCGTCTTCACAACGCCTGTGGTTCTGGGGTTGGTGGGGCTGGCCCTCATCGCCGTGCTCGAAGTGATGGCTATCCGGGGTGCTATCCTTGTGGGAATTGTGGTGACCACCATTCTGGGCATGCTTTTCGGGCAGGTGGGGGTACCGGGCAGTATTTTTTCCATGCCGCCTTCCATAGCGCCCATTTTTCTGGAGCTTGATATTCTTGCGGCCCTGAAGTGGGGTTTCTTCGGTGCGATTTTTTCTTTTATGTTTGTGGATCTTTTTGACTCCATCGGTACGGTTGTGGCTTGTTCTTACGAGGCGGACATGGTGGACAAAGAAGGCAATATCCGCGCCATTGACCGGGTTCTGGAAGCCGATGCTGTGGCCACGGTGGCGGGCGCTCTGCTGGGAACCAGCACCACAACAACCTATATTGAATCCGGATCCGGCATTGCCCAGGGCGGGCGTACCGGGCTTACGGCGCTGACCACAGGCGTTCTTTTTCTTCTGGCCCTGCTGGTCACGCCCTTCATTGCCGTGGTGCCCGCCTTTGCCACAGCACCGGCCCTGGTCGTGGTGGGGATTTTTATGTTCAGGAATGTTCAGAAGATTGATTTCCAGGCCTTTGAGACAGCCCTGCCCGCCTTTCTCACCATCATCCTGATGCCCCTCACCTACAGCATCAGTATGGGACTTTGCGTAGGTTTCATTTCTTTTATCCTGGTATCCGTTTTTTCCGGCAAGATTCGAAGCATCCATCCGGTGATGTGGGCCATTGGTTTTTTCTCTGTGCTTGAACTGCTGCTCAAAGCCCTGTAATAAAAACCAGACACGGGCTTCCTGGCGGCGATGTGTTGTGCACATCGCCGCTTTCAGGGCAAAGCCTTTTTTTGTGGCATTTTTTATCACTGCCCCTTGAAAAGAGGGGTTTTTTCAGCAGATGCCTCTTCTGGAAGAAGGGCGCTTGCCGTGTATAAGGGGGAGGATGGAAACGGCCCACCATAAACAGTACATATCCGCAGAACAGATGGAAAAGGACTGCTGGGCCTTTGCCAAGGATCTTTTCCGCAAAGGTCTTGATTTTGATCTTTTTGTGGGAGTGACCCGGGGAGGCGCCCAGGTTTCCATCTACATGCAGGAAGTGTTCATGATCCTGACGGGTAAAAAGAAGGATTACGCTACGATCCAGGCCTGTTCTTACACGGGTTTTTTCAATGCCCGCAATGAGGTGGGAGTGGAGAATGTGGAGGCCGTGATCCGTCATGTGAAGCCGGGCATCCGGATTCTTGTGGTGGATGACATTTTTGACCGGGGAAAGACCTTTGAGGCGGTGCGGGATGCCATTGTGGCAAGGCTTCCCTATCCGGACGTCCATCTTTCCATGGCGGCCTTGTACTATAAACCGGAAAACAGTCAGGTTTCCATGAAACCGGATTACTTTTATCGGATTTTCGGAGCCAAGGACTGGATTGTTCTTCCCCATGAGCTGGAGGGGTTGAGCCGGGAGGAAATGGCCTGTAAGGGATTTGTCTGGCCATAAACGGGGGGGTGAAGGGAAGAAGATGAAGCTTTCAATTGTTGTGCCTGCATATAATGAAGAAGATCGCATCCGGATCACACTGTCGGAAACCCTGGCCTGGCTTGCGGAAAGAAATCTTGGGGCTGAAGTGTTGGTGGTGAGCGACGGAAGCCGGGATGGCACCCGCTCTGTGGTGGAAAATTTTCCGGTTCCAGAAGGTCTTGTGCTGCGCTGTCTTGAATATTTTCCCAACAGGGGCAAGGGCCATGCGGTGCGCTACGGCATGCTCAGGGCTCAGGGTGAGTGCATTCTCTTTATGGATGCAGACTATTCGGTGCCTGCGGATTTCATCCATACCGCCATGAACCTCATTGCAGAGGGTGCGGATATCGCCATGGCGTCCAGGGCCTTGCCGGGTGCGGCCATTACCAAGCACCAGAGACCCCTTCGGGAGCTTTCCGGAAAACTTTATACCCTGGTGCAGAACGCCTGGCTGGGTCTCGATTACCCGGATACCCAGTGCGGGTTTAAACTGTTCACCCGCAGGGCTTGCCAGGATCTGTTTTCCCGGCAGAAACTCAACAGTGTGATTTTTGATCCGGAAATTCTTTATCTGGCCCGGAGGCGGGGGTATCGGGTGGCCCAGTTTCCCGTGGTGTGGACCCATCAGGAGGATTCCCGCATCCAATACGATACCCTTGGAAAAACACTTTCTGTTTTCAGTGAGCTTTTCAGGATTCGCAGGCTGCATAAAAGAACCTTTGGCAGAGAAATGAGCTAGGGGATGTGGCGCCAGAAAGGAGGAAAAATTCCCCCCAGGGAAGTCCGATCCTCTTTTTCCCGATGGTGGCAGTGGTTCTGGGGAAAATCCGTTGAGGGTTTTGAAGAGGACCAGGCGCCATTGGTGAGGGAGCGAAACGGTCTTGTGCTGCTTCTTGGGGGGATTCTTTTTCCTTTTTTTCTTGTATCGGACTGGGTGTATTTTCCAGAGCAGATCAGAACCCTGGCTTCCTTACGCCTTGCAGCGGGCTTCTGCTGCCTTGGTTTTTTCTGGCTGAACCGGAAGGTGGATCTGGGGCTACACAGTTTCTGGCTGGGTTTTATCGGGTTTTACATCTGTGCCTTTGCCATGACCGCCATTGTTTCGCTCACAGGAGGCTACAGAACCTCCTACTATGCCGGTTTTCTCATGATCATTGTGGCTTTTGCCGCTCTCATGTCCCTGCCTCCCCGTCTTATGGCGCCTCATCTGCTGATTGCCTACCTGGTCTACATGGTTGTCACCTCCATGCAGAGCCCCATCGAAAGTTTTGCTCTGTTTTTTTTAAGTCATTTTCTTGTGCTGGTGACCGTTGGTATCTGTCTTGTGGCCGCAGGGGTGAGCCATCGCCTGCGGGTAAGGGAATACCTGTCCCGCAAGGCCCTGGAGGAAGCCCAGGGAAAGCTGAAAAAACAGGCCAGATCTCTGGCTGCCCGGGTCACCGAATCCCGCATGCGATACCGTCAGCTGGTGGAGCGCATGAATGACTGTCTGGGGGTGTCCGGACCGGATGGCAGGATTGTGTATGTCAATGATCGTTTCTGCGAGCTTTTGGGCTATGCCCGGGAAGCGCTTCTGGGGCGTCCCTTTGTGCATCTGGCGCCTGTGGAGATACATGAACAGGTGTGGGAGGAGTTTGCCAGGCGGAAAAAAGGGATTCGCAGCGCCTATGAATCCCTTCTCTGCCATAAGTCCGGCAGAAAAATACCCGTGATCATTTCCGCAGAAGCACTGATGGATGAGGCCGGAGAATTTCAGGGTAGCTTTGCCGTGATCACGGACATCTCAAGACAAAAGGAGATGGAAGAAGCGCTGAGGGCCACCTCAGAGCGCCTGCGCGCCATTCTGGACGCCACCACGGATGCGGTCATGCTGCTGGACCCGGATGGTGGAATTCTGGACATCAATGCCAGTGCTGCCCAGACCCTGGAGAAGTCTGCGGATGAACTCAAGGGTATGTGCGTGGAGAGCCTCTGGCCGCCTAAGGTGGCCGCCTGTCGTCTGCCCATGATTCGTAAGGTACTGGAAAGGGGAGCACCGCTCTACTTTGAAGAAGTTTGTGAGGCCCAGACCCTTTCTCACCATGTCTATCCCCTTTTGGGAAAAGAGGGCGGGGTCATTTCCGTGGCCCTCTTTTCACGGGATATCACGGTTCTGAAAAAGGCGGAGCGTCGCATTGCCCACTTGACCCATGAACTCCTGCGCGCCCTGGAAAATGAAAGGCACAGGATTGCAAGGGATCTGCATGACCATGTGGCCCAGGATCTTTCCTCGCTTCGCATCTCCTTTGAGGATCTTTCCCGGATGCTGGAGGGGCATCCAGCGGCTCGGCGCCAGGCTTCTCACATTTCCAGGCGATTGCAGGATGCCATCCGGGATCTGCGGGAGATTGCCTATGCCCTGCGCCCGCCGGATCTTGACACTCTGGGGCTTCCCCGCACGGTGTATCGGTATTGTCAGGAGTTTTCTGAGTATACGGGTATTCCTGTGCATTTTGTTTCTGCGGGCATGGAGACGGCGGTACGGGACTTTGATCGGGAAATCAACCTCTATCGACTGGTTCAGGAAGCCTTGAGCAATATCCGCAAACATGCGGGGGCCACCCAGGTGGATGTGCGACTCATTGCTTCCCATCCGGAAATGATTGTCCGGATTTCCGACAATGGCGTGGGGTTTGATGCGGACAACTGGGATGGAGCCGCTTCATGGGAAAGGGGAATGGGACTCAAAGGCATGGCCGAGAGGGTAGCTCTTCTGGGAGGCCGTTTTGAAATCCGTTCCAAACCAGGGCAGGGATGCAGAATCTGTGTGCGCATTCCCATGGAAACAAGCCTGGCCTTGGAAGGGCCGGAGATGAGCAAGGCGGATCCGCAGACCTGGGATGTCATGGATCTGTGACCCTCCCAGGTCCGGGCGTTTTCCTTAAGGGAGCGGGGAAGGACGCAGGAGAGGCAGAGGGGCTGCCCGGATGTCATCCGGTCTTGTGGGCTGCCAGCGAAGGCCTCCTTGAAAATCATAGCAGCGATAGATAAAAAGATCCCGGACCCTGCGGCCGTTACGGGTTACGGTAAAAACTTCCGGCTCATCGACCCGGCCGAAGACCTCAAGCAACCTTTCCCTGAAATCGGGCACACGAATAACCCCAATGGCATTTTTTCCCAGAAGTTCTTCGTCTTCCCACCAGTAATCATAGACATTGGGTCGCGTCCAGCGATTGATGGATACGGTTTTCGGCTGGCCGGGAATGTAAAAGGCCAGTTCACTGGCAATCTGATAGCGGATGCCGAAAAAGAAGGTTTCTGAGGCTTGGGGCATGGTCTGGGCCATTTCCAGAACCTGTTCGCCCAGCAGATCCCAGTCCCGTGTCTCGTAGGCGGCGCGGTCTTTATCCGGAGGAATGGGGAGGATGGGAGAAAGAACGTGGATGAGAAGAAGGGCTGTGAGTACAAGGCCGGATCCGATGGCCCAGGGCCATAATTTGCGGCCCCTTCTGTAAAAGGGGGTTTGGGGCGCAGGGGTTTTGGGACCAAAAAAGGCTGCGGCCAATACGGCTGCGGCCAGATAGCCCGCCGCAGGCCAGTTGCCGTAGATGCGGGCTTTAAGGCTGAGCAGGGCGAAAAAGAGAATCATGGGTAAAGAAGTGGCCATGAGGTAATGGCGTATCCATTTTTCGCCGGGTGCATCCTTGCGGAAAGCCCCAACCCAGGCAAACAGCACCAGGATGAAGATGATCGGGGTGATGAGCCCCATTTCCGAGCCCAGGTATTCAAAAAAATATTTAAGCGTAAAGGGCGTTTTTTCGTCCGCACCGCCCAGATGGGCCACATGCCGCAGGGAATTCCAGTTGTTGGAAGCGTTCCAGAGAATAACCGGTAAAAACATGAGACTGCCGAGGAGAACGGCGGCCCAGGGCCTGATACCTGCGAGGCGTTTTCTGTGTTCCCTTGAAAAAAGGCCATAGCCAAAGGCAAAAAGACCGAAAAGCACCATGGTGAACTTGGATAAAAGACCAAAGCCAAACCAGAAGCCCCCGGCAAGCCACTGGGACCAGCTGTTTTCCTCATAGGCTCTGGCCACATGATAGGTGGCCCCGGCCCAACCAGCCGCCTGGATACCATCTGCTGTGGAGAGAATTCCGCCCACCTGAAAGAGGAGTACGGACTGGGTGAGCAGGGCGGTGGCCAGGGCTGCGTCCTCTCCGTACCACCTGCGGGCCGTAAGGGTCATGTAAAGCCCGGCAATGCCCATTCCCAGAATGGAGGGCATGCGCACGGCCTGTTCCGTATGCCCCATGATCTCGCAGAAAAAACGGATAAGCCAGCCGATCATGGGGGCCTGGTCGTGGTAACCCCAGTCAAGGTGTCTGCCCCACTGCCAGTAGTTGGTTTCATCAGGAACCAGCATAAAAGCCCCTGCGTGGAAAAAACGCAGGAGCGTGAAGGCTGCCAGAATCAGAAGGGCCAGGGTAAAAGGACGCAGGCGTGTAAGGGGCATGGGCGTGCTTTCATTGGGAATGCGGAGTTTTTTTGAGGCATGGGACGCCGGGGAAAATAAAAAGCCGGAGGACTCGCAAAGGGCGCATCCTCCGGCCTGTGGGGGCTTACATTTCCGACCCGTTGATGGCATCCCGGAGCTTGCCGGAGCATTTAAAGGTCACCACCCGGCGGGGGCGGAGGATGAGGTCATCCCCTGTGGCGGGGTTGCGGCCTCGGCGGGCGTTTTTATCTTTAACGCAGAATTTGCCGAAACCGGAAATCAGGACATCTTCTCCTTCCGCCAACTGGTCTTTCATGATCATCAGCAGGGTCTCAACAATGTCCACGGATTTTTTTTTGTTGAAACCGATAAGGCTGATTTTCTCCACAATGTCGTTTTTGGTCAGCGCCATTCCTACTCCTGAGATTCTTTTACGTGTTTTTCCCCGCAGGTGTCTGTATCAGAGGGGATAGTTTTGCTGGTGATAAAGACGGTCAAAATAATATCCGTAATATTCCTCGTCCGGGTCGGTTGCGGATTCAGAAGCCGGGTTCCGACCAGCAAGCCAGAGTGTTTTGGCATAAAGGTAGAGTTCCCGGGTGAGAAGACTGGGATCGTTTACCACTTCACGGTTTTCCGCGACAAAACTGCCAGCGCCTTCCACCGCAGCCCTGAGACAGCGGATGCATTCGCTATCATCGCATCCCTGTTCACGGGAAGCGCGCAAAAGGGTATCAATGATTTTTTTGGTGACCCCTTCAACACCATCAATGCAGTTCATGGAGGTTCCATCCGAATACGGGAAAGGGTTCTGGCAGAAAGTCTCTGCATGAAAAAATTTACATATACGGCACTTAGGTGCAAGTCAAGCGGGTATCCCAAATCCGGGGGAGAAGAACCCCCAGCCTGGCCCGGATGTCCTGGCTCAGGGTACTTTATGGTTTCCATAAGAGAGTTTCAGCGAATATTTTTTTGGGGTTGTTCTCCCGGAGGATTCGTTTATGATGGGCCCGCTTTGCCGGGGCCTTCTCGTCTCCGCAGTTTTTTTTGGGGAGAAAGCCCTGGCCTGAGAGCCGGGTGCAGCGAACCATAAAATAAGGGATTTTTCGACAAGCGAAAAATCCCTCTGAATTCCGATGGAGCCGACGAGCAGAGTCGAACTGCTGACTTGCTGATTACGAATCAGCTACTCTACCTACTGAGTTACGCCGGCAACAAACGTGCAAATTCATACAGGGACTATGACGCAAAATCAAGAGAAAAAAACGCTTTCAGACCTTTTGGATCTTCTCGGGACCCAGGAGAAGGCGATGAATTGTGCGGGGGTTCCCGATGCGGCCCGTGCCTTTGTCACTGCGACCCTGGCGGCAAAGGAAAAGGGGCCTTTGCTCTTCATCACACCGGATCAGAAGACAGCAGAAGACATGCTGGAAAAACTGCATTTTTTCCAGGGAGATGCGGAACATAAGGCCGAGGTTTTTCCATCGTATCATGTGATGCCTTATCAATCCATGGCCTGCCATGTGGAAACCGTTGCCCGCCGCATCCGTCTGCTCCACAGATGTCTGTGCCATGAGCCCCCCCCCATTCTCATTGCATCGGCGGAAACCCTTGTGCAGCGTGTCCTGCCAAGGTCCGTGCTGGAAGCCTTTTCCAGGGTTCTCAGTGTGGGGGAGGAGGTAGAACGGGATGTTTTGGTATCCCGCATGCTGGCTGCGGGATACCAGCGCAGCACGCTGGTGGAGGAACCCGGAGATTTCGCCTTGAGGGGCGGAATTCTGGACCTGTATTCCCCGGCCCATGCGGATCCTGTGCGTATTGAGTTTTTCGGGGACCAGGTGGAATCCATACGCTTTTTTTCCGCAGTGACCCAGCGCAAGGCCCGGGACACGGAAACGGCGGTGATCCTGCCTGCAAAGGAGATGGTTCTTGAGCCTTCTTCTGTGGATGCGCTTCTGGGCCGGGTGCGTCAGGTGGCCGCAGAAGCGGGGTTTGGCCTTGCCAAGGTGAGGGAAGTGGTGGAGCGCATACGGGAGTCTGGCATTCATCCGGCCATTGAAGGCCAGCTTTCCCTTGTGTATCCGGAGCCTGAACTTCTGCTGGATTATCTGCCCAGGACAAGCCTTGTGGTGGTGGATGATGGGGTTGCGTGTGCAAGCCGCGTGGCGCGTCAGGCGGAGCGGGTGGCTTTGTGCCGGAAGGAAGCTCTGGAGGCGGAGCGGCCCGTAGTACCTCAGGCGGATCTTTACTGCGCCTGGGATGAGGTCATGGGCCGCATTGCCCAGGGCCGTTTTCTTGCTTTCCGGGATTTTGTCCACCTGGATGCGCAGGAGCCGGTGGTGCATCTGGGCATTGGGGAAAACATGGCCATCCGTGGCGAGCTGGGCGGACGCCAGGGAGGGATGCAGCCCCTTTTGCCCCTGGCCCACTGGTTGCAGGCCAGAGTCCGGGAAGGATGCCGGGTGGCCATCGTCTGTGCCACGGATTCTCAGGTTCGGCGGGTTGGAGATCTTCTTGGCGGATATGAGGTTCGTGTACGGGTGGCCGAGTCCTTTGGCGAAGTACTGAGGGCGCAGAGACCTGGAATTTTTGTCTGTGAAGGACGGTTGCGTGCAGGATTTGTCTGGCAGGCCCAGGGACTCGCCCTTATCAGTGAGGAGGAAATCTTCGGGGCCAAGAGACGGCGCTCCAAGGCCCTGAAAACAATGGCCAGGGACCGGTTTTTAAATCTGGGTGAGTTGCAGGAAGGCGATATTGTCGTGCATGCGGATCACGGCCTTGGACGTTTCGAAGGTCTTGAAAAACTCCGAATGAACGGCGTACTCAGTGACTTCATCCGTCTCACCTACCGGGATGGCGATCGTCTGTACCTGCCCGTGGACCGCATGGGGATTCTCCACAAGTATGTGGGTGTGGATGGCATTGAGCCCGTTCTGGACAAGATGGGCGGAAAGGGCTGGGACAAGGCCAGGGAAAAGGCCAGGGCTTCGGTGGAGAAGATGGCAGGGGAGCTTTTGAGTCTTTATGCGGCGCGCAAGGTACATGTGCGGGAGTCTTTTTCTCCTGTGGATGCGCGGTTCCAGGATTTTGAAGCCGCCTTTCGCTATGAGGAGACGCCGGATCAGCTGCGGGTTATCGGGGAGGTTTTGGAGGACATGGGCAACCCTTCTCCCATGGATCGTCTTGTCTGTGGGGATGTGGGCTACGGAAAAACGGAGGTGGCTCTGCGTGCGGCCTTCCGAGCGGTAATGGACGGGCGTCAGGTGGCGGTGCTGGTGCCCACCACCATTCTTGCAGAGCAGCATTACAGGACGTTTTCCCAGCGGTTTGACCGCTATCCCGTACGCCTGGCGGCTCTGGATCGCTTCCGAAGCGGCGGGGAGCAGAAAAAGATCCTCGCTGAAATGGCCGACGGCCGCCTGGATATTGTCATTGGCACCCACAGACTGCTGCAAAAGGACGTGCACTTTAAAAATCTTGGGTTGGTGATCATTGATGAGGAACAACGCTTTGGCGTGCGCCACAAGGAAATCCTCAAAAAAATGCGCGAAACCGTGGATGTGCTGGCCCTTACCGCAACCCCCATTCCAAGAACTCTGCACATGTCCCTCATGGGCATGCGGGACATCAGTGTCATCGCCACGCCACCGGAAGAACGTCAGGCCATTATTTCCTACATTTCCGGGTATGACGAAAGCGTGATCCGAGAATCCGTAACCCGGGAGCTGGAGCGGGGCGGGCAGGTTTTTTTTGTTCATAACAACATCCACTCCATTGAAGCCCAGGCGGCAAGGCTCCGGGAGCTGCTTGTGGATGTACGGATCGGCGTGGCCCATGGGCGGATGAAGGAAGAAGACCTTGAAAACCAGATGCTGGCTTTTATCCGAAAGGAAACGGACCTTCTCGTCTGCACCACCATCATTGAGTCCGGCCTTGACATTCCTTCGGCCAACACCATGATCGTGAATCGGGCGGACCGTTTTGGGCTTTCCCAGCTGTATCAGCTGAGAGGCCGCATCGGAAGAGGGGATGTGCAGGCCTATGCCTATCTCTTTGTGCCGGATGAAAATCAGCTGTCAAGGGATGCCATGCGGCGTCTGAAGGTATTGATGGAGCATTCGGATTTGGGCTCTGGTTTCCAGATTGCCATGAGCGACCTTCAGATCCGGGGGGGCGGAGCGGCTCTTGGGGCCAACCAGTCCGGTCACATTGCTGCCGTGGGCTATGATATGTTTCTCCAGCTGATGGAAAACGCCGTTTCTGAGCTGAAGGGAGAGCCGGTCCTGGATCCCCTGGAGCCGGAGATCACCCTTTCCATGGATGCTTATATCCCGGAGGCCTATGTGCCGGATATTGATCAGCGCATTGCCATTTACCGCAAGCTTTCCCGTATGATATCCATAGGCGAGATCAAGGTCTTCCGGGAGGAGCTTACGGATCGTTACGGTGCGTTGCCTTCGGAAGCGGCTAATATTCTTCTCAAGATCATGCTGAAGGTGCTTTGCGTGAAGGCCGGGGTGCGCAGATTGGATCTGAATGAGCGTCAGCTTCTGCTGACCTTTTCCGAGGTACACCAGAAGCGCCCCCTTGCCCTGGGTGAGGTGATGGAGGTTTTTCCCCAGGAAATGGTCTTTCTTTCCGATGGCAGTCTCAAGGTTCATCTGATCAAGGATCGCAGGCAACCCCCCATGGTCCAGGCCAGAAACATCTTGAAAGAAATAGTGACCCGTGTTAACGGCTGAGGGGTTGAAAATCTGCGTTTTCCGTCCCCTGGCCCTTCCACCTCCCCACTGAGAGGACGATGAAGCCCTTTTCCGGATCAATCTCCCTTCTTTTTTTTTCATCCAGCCTTCTGTTTATGCTCCTTTTACCGGGCTGCCGGGCATCGGACAGGGCGGATGGCGGGTGGATTCTGGCCGCAGGCGAGTTTCAGGTGAGCCTGAAAGAATATCGGGATACCTATGAAATCGCAAAGATGGCCTATGTACACAATATTCTCCAGGATGCGGGCGTACGCAGGGCCCTGCACCGCCGTGTGATCCATGACCTGGGAGAAGCGCTTTTTCTCCAGGCCGCAGCCTGGGAAACGGGTATCGAAATTTCAAAGACAGTTCTGGACGAGGCGGTGGCTGAAATCCGGGGTTTTTATCCGGAGGAGGTTTTCAGGCAGATGCTTGCGGAAAGCGCTATTTCCGAAAGGGCCTGGGAAAGTGCTTTGCGCCGCAGACTTCTGATGGAGAGGATTGCGGAAAAAATTGTTGACCGTGAACTTGAAATCACGCCGGAAGCCCTGCGTGTCTGTTTTCTGGAATACTGCGAAAGTCTGGGAAAAAAGCCTGAAGAAGTCCCCCTGACCGAAGCGTTGGCGGAAATACTGGTTGCCCGTTTCCGTAACCAGGAATCGGAAGAGGTTTACGGAAGATGGCTGCAGGGTATGCGAGAAAGGATGTCTGTCCGGATTAACTATGCGCTTCTTCATGAGGTGTTTCCGGAGACCCGGCCCCTGATGGCTGAATCGGGTGAAAGAGGCGGTGGGGAGATGCAGCCCCGTGACCCCGTCCTTGGCGAGGATATGCACGAGGAAGCAGGTTTAATACAATGACCAAGTTTTTCATGGGTGTTTTTGGAATTCTGTCGGCTGTTTTTGTTCTTTTTTCATCGGCTCCGGCCCAGGTGATCGTGGATCGGATTCTTGTGCAGGTGGATGATCGGATCATCACGAAGGTGGCCTTTGAAGAGGCTTTTGCTCCGATCCGGGCGCACATTGAGGGAGCGGATTATGGCGTTTCCGAAAAGGAAAGCCTTCTGGCGCGTTACCGGGAAGAACTGCTGGGCCAGATGATTGATCAGGCCATTACGGACATTGCGGTGGAAGAAGCGGGTATTCTCATTTCCGACCAGGAAGTGGATCAGACCATGGCCCAGTTCCGTCAGTCCCACGGACTTTCCGAGGAAGAATTTGAAAAAGCCCTCATGGCCGAAGGTCTGACCCTGGAGCTTTACCGTAAGCAGACCCGGGAGCAGATGCTGCGGGCAAGGCTTGTGAACTATAAGGTCCGGTCGAGAATCGTCATTACCCGTGAAGATGTGGAAAATTTTTATAAGAACAATCCCGAACGCTTTGGTGCAGGTAAGCGCTACCATTTGGCCCATATCCTTTTACCCTTTTCCAGGGAGATGACGGCGGAAGGTGAGGGCAACCTGAAGAAAAAGGCGGAAGAGATTCTGGAAAAGCTGCAGGCGGGTGCGGATTTCGGGGAGATGGCGCAAAAGGAGAGCGCTTCCACCATCGCAGGTCCGGGGGGGGAGCTGGGCTGGTTTGATCCGGCTGCGCTGTCCCCTGTCATTCGGGAGGCGGTTGGAAACCTTCCCATGGGGGGAGTCTCCAAACCCGTCCGGACGCCCCAGGGATTTCAGCTTTTCCGGGTGTTGGCAGTGGATGCCCAGCCTGCGCAGCCCCTGGAGGAAGTGGCGGATGCCATAGCCGATGAGCTTTATGAAGAAGAAGTAAACCGGAGATTCCGGCAGTGGATTACGGAGCTTCGGGAAAAGGTCCATGTCCGTATTCTGGATTGATGATCCTCTGTGCAAGGGTGACGGGCCGTGGAAGAAAAGTCCTTGGGGATGGAAGAAAGTTTTGGCGCCTATCTTCAGAATGGGCGCATGATGGCAGGGCTTCTCATAGCGGATGTGGCGAAAAAACTCTATGTGAGCAAGGAGACCCTGCGGTATCTGGAAGCAGAAGAACATGCCCGCCTCCCTCAGCCGGTATTTGTCCGGGGTTTTGTACGGAGTTATGCCCAGGAAATGGGGTTGGATGCGGAATATGCCATGGCTTTGTATCAGAAAGCGTATAAGGCCTGGGATGCCATGCAAAAGGAGGCTTTACGCAGGCAGATGCGCAGAAGGCGTTTTTTTCAACTTCTGCGGGCAACCCTGATTTCTGTTCTGATTGCGTTGGGATTGAGCTGGACGGGGGTATGGCTTTTTCATTTTTTTTCTTCGGAAGAAGGGCCCATGGAGGTCTCTTTGCCCGCAGCTTCCAGTACGCCTGTTCCCCAGAAATCCGTTCATACGGGTTATCGCCTGGAAGTCCGGGCTGTGGAGTCCACCTGGGTGAAAATTATCATTGATGAGGAACTTCCAAGGTCTTTTTCCATGAACCCTGGAGATGTCCTTGAATTTGATGCGGAAAAAGCCTATAATATCCTGATTGGTAGCGCGACAGGGGTACGCCTGCGCCTGAACGGCAAGGCGCTCCCCTTTTCTGGTGCGAGTGGGCAGGCGGTGAATCTGCTCCTTCCTTGAAATTCACCGCCTTTCCTTGACCCTGTTTTTCGGACCCGCCGATATCCCGGCTGCATCCTACCCCAAGGGCAGTTGCGGCATCGACCGGGTTTTTTTGCGTTCAAGAGACCGGGGGCATTATGTTTCATGATCGGCACACCATCCTTGTGGAAAGCATCAAGCGACTCTTACGCCGCAATGCGGTTCCGCATTTAAAGAAGATTGTCCGGAAAACCCATGCCGCGGATCTGGCCTATGCTTTCCGCTATATAGGACTTGCGGACCAGAAGCGTCTTTTTTCCATGATGACGGATGTGGAACAGCAGGGGCTTTTGCTTTCAGAGCTGGAGCAGGCTATTTTTCTGGAGTTTATCCGGGAAATGCCCGTGGACGACATTGTCCGCATTCTGGATGAGATGCCCAACGATGACGTGGCTGACCTTATAGGTCTCATGCCGCCGGAAACCGCTGCCGCTGTTCTTGAAAAGATGGAAAAGGAAGGCTCCGAAGAGGTGGAAGGCCTTCTGCGTTACAGCGATGATACCGCAGGCGGTATCATGACTCCGGATTTTGTGGCGCTTTCCCAGGATGTGACGGCAAAGGAGGCCATCGCCTCCCTGCAGACCGAACACCGAGACGTGGAAATGCCCTTTTACCTCTACGTGGTGGATGATTTAAAACGCCTTGTGGGGGTGATTTCCCTCCGCCAGCTGGTGGTGGTGAAGCCGGATACAAGGCTTAGGGAAATCATGAATCCGGATCTTGTGTCCGTGCAGACCTCCATGGACCAGGAGGAAGTGGCCAAGATTGTAGCCCGGTATGACATTCTCGCCGTTCCCGTTGTGGATGAGACGGGGGTTCTGGTGGGCATTGTCACCGTGGACGACGTTATCGACATTTTCCGCATGGAAGCCACGGAAGACATCCTCAAGATGGCGGGTGTGGGCGACATGTTCGTGGAAACCCAGACCATTCTGGGGGGTATCCGGATCCGTCTTCCCTGGCTTTTTGCCTCCTGCCTCGGTGGGATTCTGGCATTCTATGTCATTTCAGGATTTGAGGAAATATTGATTCAGTATGCCTATCTTGCCGCCTTTATGCCCGTCATTGCGGGCATGGGAGGGAACGTGGGCACCCAGTCTTCCACCATCGTGGTGCGCGGTCTTGCCACGGGCCGTCTTTCTCTTGGAGATTTCTGGCGGGTCATCGGCAAGGAGCTTCTTGTGGGGCTGGTTCTGGGGATGGTGTATGGTGCCATCATCGGCCTTGTGGCGGAGTTGCAGTACAGCATTCTCATGCTTACCATCGCCGTTTCCCTGGCCATGGTTTCTTCCATGAGTATTGCCGCCTTCATGGGCTCCCTTGTGCCCCTCACCCTGGCAAAACTGAAAATTGACCCCGCTGTGGCCACGGGGCCTTTTGTCACCACCAGTACGGACGTAATCACGGCCTATCTGTACTTTACCATAGCCACCAAGCTTCTGGGCATGTGAGGCACCGGGGAAAGGCTCCCATGGACATGGCTGACGATCCTGCCATTGTGATGCGCCGCGTGGAGTACGGCGACTATGACCTGATCCTGACCCTTTTTTCACGATCAAGGGGCAGAATCAGCGCCATTGCCAAAAATGCGAGAAAAAGCCGCAGGCGTTTTTCCGGACGCCTGGAGCTTTTTTCCATCCTGCATCCGGAGTTGAGCCTTCCCAAATCCGGGGCCTTGCCCGTTCTTCAGGAAGTCCGCCTTCTGGAACCCCTTGAAAATCTGCGGACGGACTTCATCCGCATGGGATATGCGGCCTACTGGTCGGAAATTTTATGCCTCTGGCTGGAGGAAGCCGCACCCCAACCAAAACTTTATGGCCTTTTTCAGGAGATGCTCCGGGGGCTGCATGGCGGGGTTGATTCTCCGGATGTGCTGAGTCTCATCTGTCAGCTGGGTTTTCTGACCCTTGCAGGGCTTTCTCCGGGTCTTGATACCTGTGGGGGGTGCGGTGCGGCTCTGGGGGAGACCCGGGCCGGTCGCATCCGTTTTGATTATGGGCGGGGGCGGATTCTCTGCGGCACCTGCGCTCCCATTTCCAGGGTGCATCCCATGGCACCGGGAACGGTCAAGACCCTTTCCTGGCTTCAGGGAAAGGATACGGTTTCTGCCCGGCGCATGCAGTTTTCAAGGGAGGCACGTCAGGAGGGGCTTGCCTTTCTTGAGTCCTTTGTGGCCTTTCATCTGGGGCGGGATTTTCGTTCCCTGAAATACCTGCGCAGTGTGCGGCGGGATGTCTGGCCCGGTTTTGCCGTGGAGGAAGGGCTGGGGGAATGCCGCCTGCTTCGCCATGGTGTCTGAATTATCCATACCCGAACCGAAACTCATCTTTACAGAAAGGGAAAGATCCGTGGACGGTCTGAGACCGGAAAAGGAAGTGGCGGCTTCCGCACCCTGCAGGGTGGATCTGGGGGGAACCCTGGACCTGCCTCTTTTTTATTATGGCCTTGGGCCGGAAAAGGCCTGCACCTTCAATATGGCCCTGAATCTGCGTACCCAAGTGCGGCTGCGACCCTTTGCCAGGGGGCGGGTGCGTGTGGTATCCAGGGGTTTTCCCGCAGCGGAGTTTGATTGCGGCCAGGCACCCTACACCCACCCCCTCGGGCTTGTATTTGCCATTCTGGATGCCTTCCATGCGCGGGATCTTTGTGTGGAGATCGTGTCTGAATCTCCTCCGCGAAGCGCTCTTGGCGGATCTTCGGTTATGGCTGTGGCCCTTGTGGCCCTGCTCATGCGTCTTCGATGCCCGGACCTTGTCAAAGCTGCGGATGTGGCGCTGTGCGCAAGGGATCTGGAGTCGAGTGTGGCCGGTGTGCCCTGCGGCATGCAGGATCATCTGGCGGCGGCCTTCGGCGGTATCCATCTCTGGGAGTGGGATGGCGGGAATCCCCGGTCCCTGTGGCGGAAGAAAACCCTGGTGCAGCCGAAAGGCTATCCTGGGATGGCCTCCCGCATGCTGGTGGCCTATGGAGGAGAACCCCACGATTCTCTGGATGTGAACGGACGGTGGGTGCGGGGATTTGCCGAAGGAAAGACCCGGGCGGCCTGGGAGGACATTGCCCTCCTGACCCGGCATTTTGCCGGGGCTTTAGAGACGGGAGATCTGGAAACAGCCGTGCGCTGTATGGAAGAAGAGCTTGAAATCCGTCTGCGGCTCACGCCGGATGTTCTGGATCGGGCGGGCCTATGTCTTGCCGCTGCGGCCCGGGAGCTGGGCTGCGGGGTGCGGTTTGCCGGCGCGGGCGGTGGCGGCTGCCTCTGGGCGCTGGGAACTGAGGAGGCGGTGAGAGCCCTGCGCACAAAATGGCAAGGCCTCATGCAGGATCTGCCCGGTGCCTGTATACTGGACGCCGCACCTGAAAAGGATGGCATTCTGTTTGAAAATATGGCGTCATGATTTCAGGGGATGACCTTGAACAATCACCGGAAGAAGGCTGAACAGTTACGTTTTTTTGAACCTCTCAGCAGATAAGGATAACGGACATGCGGTTTCAGGATATCATTTTCACCCTGCAGAAATTCTGGGCGGACAGGGGATGCGTGCAGGCCCAGCCCTATGATCTGGAGGTGGGGGCAGGCACCTTCCATCCCACAACCCTCCTGAAAGCCCTGGGTCCGGAACCCTGGAGCGTGGCCTATGCCCAGCCCTGCCGCAGACCCACGGACGGTCGCTACGGGGAAAATCCCAACCGGATGCAGCACTACTACCAGTTTCAGGTCATCATCAAGCCCTCGCCTCCCAATGTGCAGGAGATGTACCTCGACAGCCTGAAGGCCATTGGTGTGGATCCTCTGGCCCACGACATCCGTTTTGTGGAGGACGACTGGGAATCCCCCACCCTGGGCGCTTCGGGGCTGGGCTGGGAAGTCTGGCTGGATGGCATGGAAATTACCCAGTTCACCTATTTTCAGATGACAGGCTCCATTGAGGTAAAGCCCGTGAGCGTGGAGCTGACCTATGGTCTGGAGCGCATTGCCATGTACCTTCAGGGGGTGAACAGTGTCTATGACCTTATGTGGAACGACACCGTGACCTATGGGGATATTTTCCATCAGCAGGAAGTGGAGCAGAGCCGCTACAATTTTGAGGAGGCCAATGTGCCCCTTCTCTTTGATCTGTTTGCAAAATTCGAGTCTGAGGCCAAACGGCTCATTGAAAAGAACCTGGTGCTGCCCGCCTATGAGTTCGGTCTGAAATGCTCCCACACCTTCAATCTCCTGGACGCACGGGGGGCCATCAGCGTGACGGAGCGTACGGGGTATATCGCCCGCATCCGGAACATCGCACGGGCCTGCTCCGAGGCCTATCTGGCCCAGCGGGAGGCCATGGGCTTTCCCCTCCTCAAAAAATAACCCTTTTCCAGGAAAAGCCTGCATCCATGAAGGACAGAGAATGATGAAAACCCTGCTTTTTGAAATCGGAACCGAAGAGATTCCCGCAGGCTATCTGGATCCTGCGGTGGCGGCCCTGGCCGCCTTTCTGGAAAAGGAGCTGACGGCTGCCCGTGTGGATTTTGGCGCTGTGGAAACCTTTGTCACCCCCCGTCGCCTTGCGCTGCGCATTGGCAATGTGGCCCTGATGCAGCGTCCGGAAACCACGGAAATGATGGGGCCTCCGGAAAAGGCCGCCTTCGGGCCGGACGGAACCCCCGGTGTGCCTGCGGTGAAGTTTGCGGAAAAGGCGGGGATTTCTCTGGAAAAGATCGAAATCCGGGACACGCCCAAAGGCCGCTACCTTTTTGCCCGCGTGGAGGAAAAGGTAAGACCTGTGGCGGAGCTTCTTACGGAGCTTCTGCCCGCTGCCGTACGGGTCCTTCCCTTTCCCAAGACCATGCGCTGGGCCCATACGGACCTGGCCTTTGCCCGGCCCATTGTGGGTTTTGTGGCCCTTTTCGGAGAAGAGGTGATTCCCTTTGAGCTGGAGGGCATCCCTTCAGGTCGCAGCACCACAGGACACCGTTTTCACCATACGGCCCCCCTTACCATCGATCTTCCGGAAAACTACGAGAACATCCTTAAAAAGGGGGGTGTCATCGTGAACGTGGCGGAGCGTAAGGCTGCCGTGGCCGCAAGCGTGGAAGCCGTGGCTGCGGCCGCAGGCGCGAAGGTGATTGCCGATGAGGGGCTCCTTGACATCAACACCCACCTTGTGGAGGCGGCCTATCCTGTGATGGGAAGTTTTGATGCCGCTTTTCTGGAGGTGCCGAGGGAGGTGCTCATCACCTCCATGCGGGAGCATCAGAAATATTTTGCCGTGGAGGATCCCGAGGGGAAACTGCTTCCCAACTTCATTGCCGTGAACAACACCTGCCCCAAAGACATGAACCTTGTGAAAGAGGGGCATCAGCGGGTGCTGCGGGCCAGGCTTTCCGATGCCCGATTCTTCTGGGATACGGATAAAAAGGCCAGTTTTGATCAGTGGAACGGGAAGCTGGAGCAGGTTCTGTTTCAGGCAAAGCTTGGCACCATTGCCGAAAAGGTGGCAAGAATCCGGGCGCTCTCGGCGCGCATTGCCGGGGTGCTGAAGCTGGATGCGGCACTTGTGGCGGACATCGACCGTGCGGCAGGCCTCTGCAAGGCCGACCTTGCCTCCCAGATGGTTTATGAGTTCCCGGAGGTACAGGGGGTGATGGGCCGGGCCTATGCCCTGCTCTGGGGGGAAAGTGAGCGGGTGGCCTTTGCCATGGAAGATCACTACAAACCCCTTGGCAGCGGAGGCAGCCTGCCGAGGGATCTCTGCGGGGTGGTGCTGGCCATGGCGGACAAGCTCGATACCCTCTGCGGCTGTTTTGCCGTGGGGCTGAGGCCCACGGGAGCGGCAGATCCCTTTGCCCTGCGCCGGGCCACTTTAGGTATCCTTCAGATGCTGCTTGGGCGGGATCTTTCCCTTTCCCTTGGGGATCTTGTGGGCTTTGGTCTTGAAATTCTCGGAGACAGGAAGACCGAGGATACGGAAGAAACCCGCCGTGCGGTTCTGGAGTTCATGCGGACCCGCCTTTCCAACCTGCTTGCGGAGCAGGGACTTTCCAGGGAAAGCCTTGCCGCTGTTTTTGCTGTGGAGGGGGATTGCGTCCCTGAAATCCGCAGACGGGCCGAGGCCCTTGATCGCATGAAACACCATGCGGACTTCATGGCCCTGGCAGGGGCTTTCAAGCGTGCGGCCAATCTTTTGAAAAAAGCAGGGGAGGTGAAGCCCGAAGTAAGCCCCGCCCTTCTTGCGGAAGTTTCCGAGAAAAATCTCCATGAAGCCCTGATGCGCTGTACAAAGACCGTGGAAGAGCAGATGGCCTCAGGGGATCTGGATGCGGCCCTTGCCACCATCGCCACCCTTCGGACGCCGGTGGATGCCTTTTTTGATGGCGTTATGGTCATGGCCGAGGAGGAGACCTTAAGGGCCAACCGCCTGGGGCTTCTTGCCATTCTTGCGGCCCTTTTTGGCCGCATTGCGGATTTTTCCCGCATGGGCTGAAACGGATCTTTTTTTCCGGGAGTCTGGCATGGGGCCGGGCTCCCGGAAGTCTTTTTTTGACCCCTTGAAGATTTCCCCCTTCGCAACGGGCGCAGGGCAGATTGTGGAAAAGAGAAAAGGAGGATGCAATGGCAGGTTTTGATCCGGAAAAGGACAAGGTACTGAAATCCTGGCAATCCGAGGAAACGGGGCTGGTGGTGGCCATCCACAGCTATGCGGGCGGCGAGGCCAAGCTTCAGATCGGCCCCAGAATGCTCAAAAAACGGGACGGCTCGGATCGTGCGCCCGCAAAGGCCGGTCGCCTGACCCTGGAGGACGTGCAGTTTCTCTACGACATCATTGATGACATTAAAGATGGTCTCGAAGAATTCAACAACCCCATGGGCTAAGGGGATTTGGGATCATCCGTTGGAAAAAGGGGCGGTCATGGAAAGCCTGAAGCAGAAGGAAGAAATGAAGGCGGCCGCCGCACGGGCCGCTCAATTGAGGAAAACCCTGGCCCATCACAGCCACCGTTACCATGTGCTGGATGATCCGGAAATCTCTGATGCAGAGTATGATGCCCTGTTCCGGGAGCTTCAGGAACTGGAGATCCTGTTTCCGGATGTAAGAACCCCCGATTCCCCCACCTTGAGGGTGGGGGCAGCCCCCCTTTCCGCCTTTCCCCAGATTGCCCATTCAAAGCCCATGCTCAGTCTGGACAACGCCTTTGAGGAGAAGGAGTTTTTTGCCTTTGTCCAGCGGATCGTGAAAGGCGGTATCCCTTCCCCCCTTTTTTCCGTGGAACCCAAGATGGATGGCATTGCCGTTTCCCTGCGCTATGAAGGGGGCATCCTCGTGCAGGCGGCCACACGGGGAGACGGCATGGTGGGAGAAGGCATTACGGAAAATGTGCGCACCATCGTAAACCTTCCCCTGAGGCTTCAAGGAGAAGGCGTTCCGGAAGTTTTGGAAGTCCGGGGGGAGGTGGTCATGGATCGGGAGGGGTTTCTCCGCCTGAACCGCAAGCGGGAGGAAGCCTCTGAAAGTGCCTTTGCCAATCCGAGGAATGCGGCCGCAGGCTCTTTGCGTCAGCTGGACTCCCGCGTCACCGCTTCCCGGCCCCTGCGTTTTTTTGCCCATGGTCTGGGGGAGGTGCGGGGTCTTTTCCTTTCTTCCATGGAAGAACTGTTCAGCTTTTTGCGTCATGCGGGTTTTGCCGTGAGCGATCTTGTGAGAAGCGCTGTTCCGGCCAGAGAGGTTCCCGCACTTTACGCCGCCATGCTCGGGGGGAGGGAGGATCTTCCCTATGAGGTGGATGGGGTGGTGATCAAGGTGGAGTCCTTTGCCATGCAGGAGGCCCTGGGCATGACCTCCCGGACACCCCGCTGGGCTCTCGCCTGGAAATTTCCCGCCATGGAAGCCCGCACCCGTCTTGAGACCATAGAGGTGCAGGTGGGCCGGACCGGGGTGCTCACCCCCGTGGCCATCCTCACTCCTGTGGAGGTGGGCGGGGTCACCGTAAGCCGGGCCACCCTGCACAACATGGATGAGATCACAAGAAAGGACATCCGCATCGGCGATCAGGTTTTTGTCCAGCGGGCCGGAGATGTGATCCCCAAGGTGGTGAAGGCCCTTTTCCATCTGCGGGACGGATCGGAAAAGCTTTTCTCCATGCCGGAAACCTGTCCTGTGTGCCAGAGCAGGGTTCTGCAGGAGGAAGGGGAGGTGGCCCTGCGCTGTGTGTCTGCCAGCTGTCCGGCCCAGCTTAAAGAACGCATCCGTCATTTTGCCTCCAAGGCGGCTCTCGACATTGAAGGTCTTGGCGAAAAATTGGTGAACCAGCTGGTGGACCGGGGCCTTGTGACGGGGTATGCGGATCTTTTTCGTCTTGATGTGGCGGCTTTTTCCGCCATGGAGCGCATGGGCGAAAAATCCGCAAACAATCTTGTGAAAGCCATTGAAGAAAAAAAGGTTCTGCCCTTTTCCCGTCTTTTATATGCCTTAGGCATCCGCCATGTGGGCGCGCATACGGCCAGACTCCTTGCTAAAAACTTTGAAGACTTCGCGGCTCTCATGGATGCCGATGAAAGGGCGCTTTCCGCCATTGAGGGCATTGGTCCTGTGGTGGCCGCATCCATTCAGCATCATTTTTCACGGCCGGAAAACCGGGAAGCCCTGGAAGGGCTTTTTGCCCAGGGCCTCTGTGTCACACCGGAAAAAATTTCTGATCTGGAAAAGGGCGGTCTTCAGGGAAAAATCTTTGTGCTTACCGGCACCCTTCCCAGTCTTTCCCGCAAGGAAGCCCAGGAGCGCATTGAGGCCGCAGGCGGCAGGGTGACGGGAAGTGTAAGCGCAAAAACCCATTTTGTGGTGGCCGGAGACAAGGCGGGGAGCAAACAGGAAAAGGCCCTTTCCCTTGGCATTCCTGTTCTGGATGAGGCGGGTCTGCTGGCGATGCTGGGGGAGGAGGGGTGATGTAGGCTTGGAAAACATGGAGGCATAGGAAAAGGCTGAAAAACGGGAAAAATTTTATTCAAAAAAATAAAAGAGTATTAACCCACTGGATCTTAGTCCTATTATGAACTGTTAGTCTTTTAAACAGGTTTTCTGAGGTAGATAATCTTGACTCTATCCGGGCCGAGGCGTTTTTTAGGGGGGAATGTATGAAATATGAATCAAAAACAGTGCGAATAAGGCTTGTAGAAGAGATAGATGCGGAATTTATTTTGAAGCTGAGAATGGATCCGAAATATAATACCTATCTTTCTCCTGTAAAACAGGATTTAGAAGCCCAGCAAAAATGGATCAGAGATTATAAGAAAGAAGAAAACGAAGGAAGACAGTTTTACTTTATCATTGAAAGGCTTGATGGCATTCCTTGTGGCACTGTACGAATTTATGATCTGAGAGAGGATTCGTTTTGTTGGGGAAGTTGGATTCTTAATGAAAATAAAACGCGATATGCAGCCTTGGAAAGTGCTTTTTTAGTTTATGATTTTGCTTTCAGATCACTAGGATATAGTCGGTCTCATTTTGATGTTATGAAAGAAAATAAGGGGGTTATTGATTTTCATAAAAAAATGGGAGCGATTCAGACAGGGGAAGATCATCAAAATTTTTATTTTGAAATTTCTAAAGAAACCGTTGATCATGCAAGAAGTATTCTGAAAGATAAGCTGTCTTAATGGGATTCTTTCGGTAAGACGGAGTCAAGAGATCTTGCAGGAGAAAGAAAGATTGTCTGATCTGTAATCAGGATGCACAGATGCGAAGTAAGGCTGAAAGGAATGATCTTGGCGGCTTACGATGTGAGAGTGGATTATCTTGCGGATCACATGGTCTGGGCGGAGGCATTGGCGGACTGGCATTTTGCTGCCTGGAAGGCCCTTTATCCGGATTGGAGCCGGGAAGAAGCATGCAGAGAATTGCGGAGCCACGGGAAAAAGCGTTTTCTGCCTACCACCTTTGTGGCCCTGGAAGGGAGTCATTGCCTGGGGTCCGTGAGTCTTTTATGTGAAGACGCCCGTGAATTTGCTCCCCTTTCCCCCTGGTTGGGTAATCTGTATGTGGCGGAAGGTGCAAGAAAGCGGGGAATCGGCAGACAGCTTGTTTTCCGTGCGGAAGAAGAAGCCCGGACCCTTGGTGTTTCCATGCTCTATCTTTTTACGGAAAACCACAGGGATTTTTATAAGGATTTGGGTTGGCGACCCCTGCGAGTCGATATTCTGGCAGGCAGGGAGGTGATGATTATGGAAAAAGTCCTGTGAAATTTTCATGAGAAATGGGTTTTGGATGGACGCGGACCAGAATATATTCGTTTTTTAATGGAAAAGGCGTGGATGTCTTCGGAAACCACGGGAAAGGAGTGTCGATGAAAGTGCGTATGGGAATGTGGATCCTTACCCTGCTGGCTGTGGCGGTTCTTGTTTCCGGAGCCTCTGCTCAGGAAGGCGAGCCGGGTTTCAGTATCAGCCGTCTGGTGGTGGCGGAAAAAATCGAAGAAAGGGAGCCAAAGGGACTTTCAGAGGTTTTCCAGATGGATATGGCCAGGGTTTTCTGCTTTTTTGAGGCAAGGGATATCCGTGAGGATACAAGGGTCAGCCTTGTCTGGATGCATGAGGGCCAAGAGATGCATGAGACGGTATTGCCCCTTGCGGCTGGAGCACGCTGGAGAACCTGGGCTGAAAAATCGATCCACGGTCTTGTGGGGCTTTGGATGGTTGAAGTGCGGGACGCAGAGGGCAGGCGCGTCGGTGCCACGGCCTTCAGGGTTGAATAAGCCGGATCCTGTGAAAAGAGGATTTTTGGTGAACCAGGACGGAGATCGTATCTTCTGATTCCTGAGGAGGGGGGCAAGCCGGTATGGCTGGGTTGTGGAAAGCATTTTTGGGAAAAAGCAGGAAATCTCAGGGGAATCATCAGAGATGTGTCCATTCGGTGCGTGGGGAACGGATCTTCATCAAAATTGTGAGATATCATGATCCAGTGTATTGACCATCTGAATATTGTGGTGACCGATCTTCAGAAATCCAAAGCTTTTTTTGAAGTTCTGGGGTTTCAGGCGGCCCTGTCTTCGGATCTGGACGGGGTTTTTCTGGAAAAGGTCACAGGCCTTGGAGGCCTTGGTGCGCGTTTTGTGGCCATGCAGCATGAAAGCGGTGCCATGCGCATTGAGCTTTTGGAGTATGCTCCTGCAAAGATTGCGAATGGGCAGATTGGCATGGCAAATGAGGTGGGCTTCAGGCATCTGGCTTTTCAGGTTGAAAATATTGAAAAAACGGTAGACGCCCTGAAAGCCCTTGGCGTTGTTTTTCTGAGCCCCGTACAGACCTGGGAGAAGACAGGGAAGAGGCTGGTTTATTTTTGGGGTCCCGATGGCATTCTCATGGAGCTCTGTCAATATCCGGACCCCACTGTCCGTTAGGGATACATCCCAGGGAATGCTGCTGGAAAAAGGGAAAGCGGGCAGTGGAGCCATAAAAGGTTACTATTTTGCAGGGAGGCATGTTTGTGTGAACAAGGCCGATCCTGTTTGTGTTTTTGAGGAAACGTTTTTTTAAGAAAGAAACCAAGTCCCCCCATTCCGGGTCAAGGGACTGTGGTGAAAGGAACATGATGAAAATTGCATTGCCAACAAAAGAAAACAATACCATTGACAGCCATTTTGGCCACTGCGCGTATTTTACCGTATTCACTTTGGATACGGGCAGACAGATTGTTTCTGAGCAAAGGGTCGCTTCTCCTGTGGGATGCGGTTGTAAATCCAATATTGCCTCCACCCTTGCAGAACTCGGGGTCAAGGTCATGCTGGCGGGGAGTATGGGGGACGGTGCTGTGCGGGTATTGGAAACGAACGGGATTCAGGTGGTGCGGGGATGCAGCGGCGATATCCGGAATGTTGCTGAAAAATGGATTTCAGGGGATCTGAAGGATTCTGGGTTGGGATGTATGATCCACGGCCATGAATGCGGTCACTGAAGAAGGGTAAAGGGAAGCCGTTAAATTCCCCATTTTTTTTGGGGGGGGATGAATGGTCTAGGAGGGGTAGCGCCGGTTTCGTACGGAACAAGGCCTGCCCCTCCTGTTTTTGGTTTGAAGCAAGATGCCTTTCTTTTGTCTCGGGAACGGAAAGAGCATGAACGCGTTTCCATGGCCTGCACAAATGTTGATTTCTGGAGGGCATTTAGGGGTTGCACAAGTCTTCTGCCGGAAAATCCTCACACATGAAATCAAGGATAGCCCGGTTTACCGCCTCCGGAGCTTCCAATGGGGAAAGATGGCCTGCTTTTTCAATGCACTCCATGCGAGCCTGGTGAATTTTTTCCTTGAGGTAGGCACCGTACTTCATGGGAGAAAGGGCATCCTCTGATGCGGTGAGGACCAGGACAGGGGCTTTTATGCTTTGCAGCTGATCCATGATGTCAAAGGTGTCGCAGGCTTTGAAATCTCGCAGGGCTGTTTCCGGATTGTCGGTGGATGCCGCGTCGAGAAAAGGTTTTATCTTCTCTGGGGTGGTATGGGGCGAGATACTGAAAGCAAGCTGCATGTCTCTGAAAGCTTTGAAATCTTTTTGAAGAAGGTCAAAAATCATGGGATTGACCCGAAGCCTGGCTCCGGAATTGATAATGATACCCCGGGAAAATCGGGAAGGTTGTTTTGCAAGAAGGGTCAGAACGACCGCGCCGCCCATGGAGAGGCCGCATACCGCAGGATGCTGTAGATGCATGTGATCCAGGAAATCCAGGACGTGGGCAGCCTGTTTGGCCGTGGTGTCAAAGGCCGCCAGGGCCTCGTTTTTTTTTCGTCCCGGCAGATTCAGCGCAAGGGGATTCACCGCATGACCGAGTGCTTCCAGCTGAAGCTTCCAGAATCCTCCGTCCATGGCTGCGCCATGGATGAAGATCAGGCTGGGTTTGGCCGGATCAAAGGCGATATCGGCGGTGAAGTACGCAAAGGAACCTTCCTGAATCAACCGCATGGCGTGAAATCCTTTCATTCTGGGTAGGCGAGTCTGTTGAAGGGCGAGGATAGGATACGCCAAGGCTATGCGGGGTCTGGTTTTTTTGTCAAGGAGATTTTGGGTATGGGTTGTGGTTCCATCGCCCATGCTGCATGTGTTTTTTTGTGTGTAGGGGGATGCCAATCTTTCAGCACCCTTTGTCTGGGCGAGGGAACAGGAGGCGGCCGACCCGCCGCCTCCTGAGATTTGGATCATCCGGGGATCAGGCGGATGTTCTTTTCTGGTTCATCCAATGAAAACCCAGCAAAAGAGCGGCTACGAGCAGGTAGCCCAGGGCATGTTCGCTGGAGAGATTCAAGGTGAGCTTGGGGGCGTGCATAAATCCTGTTGCGCTGAGGATTGCGGCGATGCCTGCAAAGACCGAAGCTTTTTTGTAGTGCTCATCAATCAGACAGACAAGAATGGATCCCCAAATCAGGCCTGTGAACATGGCACCCTGCCCCAGGGGCACGATGGCTGAGGAGAGATTGGACACAGCCTGGCCCGCTGCGAAGTTGAAGCGTGTCATTATGTAATTTGCAAAATACGGGAACATGGCAATGACCACAGCGGGATAATGCCTGTTCTGTACGGAATCAAAGGCCTGGGAGATCATGGAAATGCCGACGAAAACCAGGATGGGGGCAATGACGGGTACGGGAATGATGGAGGCCATCGCTGCGATGATGCCAGAAACAGAGGCGAGAAGAAAGACGAAACCATTTAAAATGGAGTATCCCTGACCCGCATTCATCCATTTTGAGCCGATGGATGCAATGTATACGGTGGTGGGAAATACCCCGCCAAAGAAGGTACCGATGATGGTGCCTGCGCCATCGGCAGCCTGCGCCTCCTGGACATTGTAACGGTCGCCTGCGGAAGCCATGGCTTCCACATTGTTCATGGTTTCAATGAAGTTATAGATGGAAATGGGCAGCAGTATGGCAAAAAGTCCGATCATTTCCGTTGAGAGGAGTTGAAGCCCGTGAATGAGCCCAAGGGTGGGAAGGGGCATGTAAAATCCGAAGACGGAAAAACCCTGTTGAATTTGTCCGAGGCTGGCTCCGCCGATGCTGTAAGCCATGACCGTGCCAATGACGATGGCAAAAAGCGATGCCGGAATCTTAAAAGGCATGGGCTTTTTCGTGATGAGGCCGATGAGAATGATGGTCAGGACCACGAGACCGACGATGGGCATTTCATAGGTTCTGAAAAAGAGTTCTCCGCCGATGAAGGCAAAGGCTACCCCTGCCAGTGCACCCATCATGGCGGCCCTGGGAAGTCTTGCATGGATCCATTTTCCGATGAGACTGCCGAGAATTTCGATTACCCCGCCTAAAAAACAGGCAGCCAGGCCGATTTTCCATGCAAGCTCCGGATCGCCGGTAATGTTCAGGGCGGGTTTTAAAACGCCAAAGAGGTAGATGAACATGACCGGGGTGCTGACCCCATAGGAAAGGGCTGTGACATCAATGCGGCCTTCTTTTTGGGCGAGTTTTCTTGCCATGTATGCATAATAGAGGTTCCCAAAGAGGACTGCTACGGCGACCCCCGGAATGACGCGGCCATAAACGATACTGGCCGGATAGCCCATGGCCAGCATGGAGATGGCAATGATGACAAAGTTTGCCAGGTTGTTCTGGAACAAGGCAAAGAAGCCATCCAGATCTTCTCTTTTGAACAATGGATACTGTACCGTTTTCATGAACCTCCCCCGTTCATAGCAAAAACTTACTGTAAAAATGTAATCTGACCCTTTGTCAGAGACGCGATACTGACCAGGGCCTGGACATTCAAGCCCTTTTCTCTGAGCTTGTTGCCGCCCCCCTGGAAATGCTTTTCAATGACCACGCCTGCTCCCACCAGGGTGGCACGGGCGCTGGCAACAATTTCGCACAGTCCTTTGATGGCTTCTCCATTGGCGAGAAAGTCATCAATGATGAGGACTTTCTCGTTTTCTGGAAGATAATGCCTGGAAACCCTGAACTTATAGAGTTGCTGTTTGGTATAGGAGTAGACACTGCCCTCATAGGTTTCTTTGTCGAGGTTGAAAGAGCTTGTCTTTCTGGCAAAGACCACAGGGACATCAAAATATTGGGCGGTAATGGCCGCAATGGCAATTCCTGAGACCTCGGCTGTGAGGATTTTTGTGACCTCTTCTCCGCCAAAACGTTCTTTAAAGGCTCTGCCGATGGCATTCAAAAGAGATACATCCAGCTGGTGATTTAAAAAGTGATCGACTTTTAAGATATGCTCACCGATAACACGGCCTTCTTTCAGGATTTTTTCTTTGAGAAGTTCCACCAGAATCTCCCTGTTTTCTTTACAAAAAAAAGACCGATAATCCGGTCGTAAAGGTTGTTTGAAGTCCCAGGCCAGACCTAGCCTGTCCAGTCTGGTAGGAACTTATGGCCCATATCTTCAAAAATTACAATCCGTATAAGAACTTGTTTGAGGCTTGCTTTTTCATGAAGGCGGCCATGACCTCTGGATGGGCTGTTTGGGAAACGGAGGGAAGAGATTCTGAGGAATAGCGGTAAAGGCAAGACTGCGCGCCTAGAGGTCATGTCAAAGTGTTTTTTGTGCATACATGGAGAAAGGACGTGTGGTGACAAAGGGCTTGCCAAGGTTGTGAAGGTGGTTTAAAAAAGTCCATCATATTCTGAAAAAATCAGGGCCGCCAAAGGAAGCGGAATTGAAAGCTTTGGGATGGAAGAGCCTTTTGGGGTGGATGGCCCGTATTCTCCCTTAAAAAAGTCTTGTGCGGATTTTTGAAAGGTCCATGCGCTCGCTGAATTTTTGGTTTGATCCGTATGCGGCGGGGGCTGCTGCCTGCAATTTCAGGCGATTTTCCCCATTCTGATTCATCATGAGACCCCCTGCAAAACCAGAGCTATCAGGCTGTGTGGAAAGCCTTTTGTCGAATTGCTGCTCCATTGACAAAATCGTGCGGAAAAAGGAGGTCTTTCATGAAAAAAAAATGTTGGGTGTCAACAATCTTGTGATTTGCCGATCTCAGGCCATGCAAACACTCTATGGGATGATTCGGCGTATTGCGCCTACGGATTATCCCGTATTGATCACAGGTGCCACGGGGGTGGGGAAAGAAGCCGTTGCCAGTCTTATTCATGATTCAGGAAGTTTTCCCGATGCACCCTTCATTGATGTGAACTGTGGCGGTATTCCTGAAAATCTTGTTGAGTCCGAATTGTTCGGCCATGAAAAAGGAGCTTTTACAGGATCTGCAGGAAAACACAAAGGCTATTTTGAGCTGGTGGGTAAGGGAAGCCTTTTTCTTGACGAGGTGGGGGAACTGCCCCTTCTTCAGCAAGTGCGCCTTCTTCGCGTACTTGAAACCCGCAAGTTTCGTCCTGTGGGTGCTGAAAATGTTCTGGAATTCACAGGCAGAGTGATTGCCGCAACCAACAGAGATCTTCAGCAGCTTGTAAAAGAAGGCCGATTTCGTGAAGATCTCTATTATCGTCTGAATGTTTTCAGGCTGGAAGTTCCTCCTCTTCGCGAAAGATTGGAGGATATTCCAGATCTTGTAAATCGATTCTGTGAGCGGCAAAGGGATTGTTTTTCTTTCTCAGATGAAGCCATGCGGGAGATGATTGACGCGGATTGGCCGGGAAACATAAGGCAGCTGAAGAGCTTTGTGGATCGCGTTGCTGTTCTCTGTGATGAAAATTTTGTAAGCGTTGAGACAGTGAGATATTTCTTATCAAAAGAATCCAGAAATGATCCTGATGGTTTAAGATCCATTACAGAGAAAATTATGGCCCTTGATCTTGAAAATAAGCTTACAACCATTGAATACCATGTTATTCAGCGTGCTCTTGAAGAATCCGGAGGTAACAAGACTGCTGCGGCAAAAGCCATTGGTGTGCATCGAAAGGTGATTGAGCGCCGGTTGAGGGCCTTTGATGCGGACATCAACGAAATTTATATTCTCTGTGCATCTGGCAAGAAAAAAATGATGTTTTCTCAGTACGAAGACGCTCTGGCGCAATATGAAAATGCCCTGGGCCATGTGAATAAGTACGCATACTCCATCAAATTCGATGCCTTAAAGCTTGAAATACTGCTGAAGCAATGTGTCTGCCTGAGAAATCTTTATGGATGGAAGAATCGCGAAGTCAGTGAAAAATACGAAAAGGCCCTGCACCTTGGCAAAAGACTGTACAGGATCGAAAAACTGGCTGTGGTGTATTTTGGTATCTGGGCGGAGCATCTCATGAATCTGGACCTGCAAAAGGCCCTTGACCTTGCCCGGAAATACCTTGGAGAGGGGCAGGGTATGAAAAGCCCTTATCTCATGGCGCAGGCACATATCGCCCTTGCCAACACCAAGTTCTGGTTGGGAGAATTCGGAGCTGTCCGGGAAAATCTGTCGGCTTTTATCGGGCTTTATGAGGCGAACAGTGAAATGCTCATAGATCATGGCCATGATCCCTTTGTTTTTTATCTGATGTTTTCCTCCCTTGCTTCCTTTCATGGGGGCGATTACGAGACATCTGAAAAGACGCTTTTTCAGCTTTTAAGGTATGCAGAGGAGATCCGGCACCCTTTCAGCATGGCCATTGCCCTCCATGCAGGGGCCTGGATTGCCTTTTTGTTGGGCAGAGATAAGGAGTCATATCATTATGCGACAAGGCTTGTGGAAGATTTCAGCGATAATGTTTTTGTCTTTTATGTGGGCATAGGGCTGATTTTTAAAGGATATCACACGGCGGTTCAGGGGCGTGCGGCTGAAGGACGGATTTTGATTCAGGAGGGTTTCAGAAAAACCAGTAAGGAAAGCGGTCTGTTGTTTCATTCGATGTACGCGATCCTTCTTGGCCGGGTGTATGTCTTGGAAAATCGTGTGGAAGAAAGTTTTGATGTACTCGAAAAAGCCATTCATCTGGCAGAGGAGAAGCATGAGCTTTGCTATCTGAGTGATCTTTTCAATGCACGGGGAAAGCTTTATTGCTTATCCGGGAACAAGGAGAGAGCAGAAATGGATTTCAGGAAGGCCTTGGAGGTGGCCAAAGAATTGGGTTCCCATCCTGCGGAGCAGCAGGCTTCCATGGCCCTTTCCGACCTCTTGTCCAGGAGTGGTGTCGTACATGAAGGAGGAAAAAATCAGGAGATATGTTTTCTATAAGGCCAGTGAAGGGTGCGCGCTTCAAAGATAGACGGAGATGAAAGCAATGATGGCTCATGGGGTGAACGTAAACCGGAATGCAGAGAGCTGAGGAGGAAAGTTTGCCATGACGGTGGAAAGCTTTGGAAAAAGAGAACTGGAATGGATTGCCAGGGGGGGATGCCTTCTGGGGAGCGGCGGAGGAGGAACCCTCGAATCCGCCTGGAACCTTGTGCAGCATTTTGAATCTTCGGATTACTATGGCTCACAGGTGCCGTTTTTCAAGACCATATCCCTGGAAAAAGCCCTGGAAAAGGGTGGGTATGGTGTTGTGGTGGCTTACCTGGGGGCTCCGGAGGCTCTGAAGTATGCGAATTATCCGGAGGCGGTTGTGAATGCCGTGGAATGGATCCGACAAGAGCTGGAAAAAGACAATACGGGGTTGGCTCCGGATCAGCAGAAGTTTCTGCGGTATATTGTTCCTGCGGAAACAGGGGCTTTGAGCTCTGTGGTGCCCTGTCTTGTGAGCAGTAAGCTTGGGCTTGAGGTGCTGGATGCGGATGGGGCGGGAAGGGCGGTGCCTGAGTTACCCATGCTGACCTATGCCGCAGCGGGAATACCTGTGAATCCGTTGGTTCTTGCCAATGGTGAGGGCTATGCCGTTCGGCTTGCTGTTCGAAATGCTGAAACAGGGATAAGTGAGGCAGAGGCTGCGGAAAATCTTGCGCGAGCCCTTGTGGGGCTGGATGTCTTTCATCAGATTGCCGGCCTGGCGGTCTGGTTGATGGGGCCAGAAGACATGGCAAAGGCTGTTCAGATTACAGGTACCCTCACAGAGGCCCTGGAAATCGGAAAAGTTCTGGAAGAAAAGGATGCAGAGGGCATCCTCGCGTGTCTGAACGCGGGATGTGCCGTGGGCGAGGAAAGGGCGTTCAGAATATTTGAAGGCGTTTTTTTCCCTGAAGGGTGCAGCACGGACATGGCGGGCGGGTTTGACAGAGGGACAATTGCCATCAGAAACAGCCAAAATGAAGTTTTTACAGGTATTTTTCAGAATGAAACCCTTCTGGCATGGAAATCCTCAAGTTCAGATCCTTTGGCCATGGCCCCTGACTCCATTGCATATTATGTGGAGGATGGTCAGAAGGTATACTCCAATGGCGATGTATTGGGTGCAGATGGGAGACTGGTTGAGAGGCTTAAGGGGAAAGAGGTTTCTGTGATCGGTATCGCAGCCAGGGACCCGTTGCGGCAAACTGACGCAGAATCGGGTTTAATGGGAAGTCCGTCAGACCAGGGAAGCATCCTGAGAAGTTTTAAAAAGGCCCTGCTTTCTCTGGGGTATGCGGGCAGATATGTCAAAATCGAAGATATATGGGGAAAAATCGAGTGAGGAGGGCTTTTCTTGATGCAAGAAAAAACGAGACTCAGAATCATTGCGCCCGTGAATACCGATGCCTTCAATGCAAGGATATTGGATGCAGTACAACCTGTAATACCGCCTGATTTTGAGGTGGATATCAGAAATATCTCCGAGGGCAACAATTGCATCCAGAATCGGTACAATCTCACGCAAAACGCCATGGGAGTCGTAAAACTCGCAAGAGAAACGGAGCTTGCGGGCTATGGCGGAATCTTTGTTACGGATTTTGACATGTGTGGCGTGGAAGCGGCGAGGGAAGTGGTGGACATCCCTGTGATTGGCGGATTTCGGGCCAGCGCCTTCACCGCCATGATGCTTTCTCAGAAATTTTCCATTATCACCATTTTGGAAAGCACCCTTGCCATGCAGCTTGAGCATATAAGCTGTTTTGGTCTCAGCGCGAACTTTGCCTCCATACGCGCCATTGATTGTCCTGTGAGTGAATTGGAAGATGTGGACAAGGTTGCGGAGCTGGTGTTGGGTGAATGTGTGAAGGCCGTGGAAGGCGACGGCGCGCAATCTTTTATCCTTGGATGCACGGGTTTTATCGGTATCGCGGCGAGGGTGAGGGAAAAGCTCCGGCAAAAGTACGGTGGATTTATTCCTGTGATGGATCCGAATATGACGGCCATGGGTTATCTTGTGCTGCTTGCGCGTAATGGTTTGAGCCAGAGCAGGCGTTGCTACAGCAAAGTGGAGATCTGATTGGCTGTAGGAGGTTAGCGGGTTTTAAAGATGACGAATGCACATGGTGGAAAAATCCGTATCTTTGGAGATACGGATTTTTTATTGGCGATTTTTCAGGATGGACGCATGCGTCCATTGTGTTTTCCTTTTTGGACGTATACATCCACGGTCCATCCCCTCATCGTCTGAAAATAGATTGGGAATCAAGCCGTTATGACCTGGCACATCTTTTGAAAAGAGAAGAGTACTGGCATTTTTGCTGTTTCACCTACGCAAGTCATGGGTAATCTTTTCTTTTTATTGTGAAAGGGGGGAGAACGCGCATACGTGGTTTCAGGTGGTATGGATGATGAGTGATTTTTTTGATATTAATATTTTAAATTCAAGGAGTTAAGTATGCCTACTTACAATCTGAACACAACATTCACCGCAGAAGATCTCCAGCGTTTCCTTGCTTCCGGCACCAATGTGGTCATCGCGAAACCCTCCGAAGGCAGCCAGCCCAATGTGGCCTGGCTGGTATTCCGGCCCCTTATCAACAATAACGTGAAGTGGAATGAGGAGTACGGAATCTATGCCTCCAATACGGATATCCAAAACGGGGCACAGATCACGCAGATGTCCACAACAGGAATTCCCGCGGTGATCGGAAAAACCTATGGGTTCACCCCTTCGGGATCCTTTGGGCCTCCCACCAATCCCGGAACTATGGATGCCTATACAACGGTCAACAATTACAACAACCTGCCCAAGGGCTATCTCACCATGGGGCTGACCCAGGATGCCAACGTGAACGGAAATGATCTCACCGGGAACGTGACTTCTGCGGCTGTGGTGCTTTATAACAGCACCGCAGTGATGACACCCTACACCACGGTGTACATCTGGACCCAGTCCCAGGTTGTCAGCAATACCGTTGTCACCAATATCACATCCCCCATGACCAAGGTGAAATTCGGCGGCGGCGTATCCACCATCAATCTTGCCTATGATCCCAGTTCCGGGACCTTCATTCCCGCACCCAACGCAAAGATGCTTGAAGGTGTTGAAATCAAGCATCTGCTTCCCAGTCTGTAGGCATAAAGGTTATGCAGGATGGCTTTCAGATTGAAAAGCCTTCCTGCATGAAAAAACGATGAGGACAAATGGTGTGCGCCTGGTCGGTATGCCGGGATGGAGCAGGTTGAAGGTGAAAAAAAATGGAAATGTGATTGTTACGGAAAGGAAAAAAATGATGACGCCACGGAGACCCGATCCTTCGGAGTGGACTGCATTGAGTCAGGCCTTCCCCAATCTTGTGCAAAATGATGTATGGATCACGGACATGCCAACGAATGCTTACAACTGTATCGCCTGGGCGCTTGGCTACACGGATCGCTGGATCAATCCGCCTGCGGATCTGGGTGATTTTGAAAAGCTCTTTTTGGCTTCGCCCCTCTATACCAATGTGCTTCCGGCTGAAGATTCCCGAGCTTCCGCCGATGGCTACAGGCTCAGCGCCATGACCCACGCAAGCCGTTTTCACGGTGGAAGCTGGACCTCAAAACTTGGAGCCTCCTTCCGGATCACCCATAACCGAAAAGGGGTGACAGGGGCGCTTTACGGGCAGATTGTTGTATCCTTTTCATGATGGAGCAGGAGGACACATGGCAGATATAAAATCGTCAGAAATGCTGTCTTCAGAAGAGAAGATGCAGTTGCATGAGATCGCAGGAGAGGTGGACAGGAATCTTGGTGAAGCGTTTGAAAAGGCGTTCATGTCCTGGAAAGCCAAATGGTTTACAGGGGAGGCTGCTTTTAGCAGCCACACCGAAGACAATAAAAAACTGCCTGAGTACCAGGCCCTGCGGGAAATGGGAGCAGCTATCATCCCCCTTGTGGTAGGAAAAATGATCGAAAAGGATCAGTTTGTTGCCCTGGTACTGTATGAGGAGCTGATTGAAAAGGCTGCTTTGAGGATCCGTTATGCGGGATCAAAGGATCCTTTTTTTATGGAAGGAGAAGCTGCCCGCGCCATCCGTACAGCCAGACTCTGGCTGGAGGCGCAGACATTATAAGTGCTAAGAAATCCATATAGCCTGAAAGATACAGACAAAGGGTTCAGAGCCGGAAGGGAAACGTCCTTTCGGCTTTTTATGGTTTCAGGTGCAGAGGCGGGATAATGTGAGGAGATCAGACGATGGGACGATTTTCCTGTCTACCAGCGGACGTAATGGTCTTCTGTCCATCCGGGGGTGGCGGAAAGTTCAAGGGCAGGGAGGGACGGAAGGTGGATACGGCCGGTAAATCGTCCTGTGTTCTGCACAAAATCCGTGGCCATGAGTCCTGCATTGAACCGTTGGGAGAGGGTTCCCAGGGGGTGAAAGTGAAGATTGATGCTTTTGTCTTCATTATGAATATGCCACAAATCCTGAGAGCGGTTTTCAGGAACATGAAAAAAGACAGGGCCGAGATCCACGGGATGGTCATCAAGCCATATCCGGTTTTCCGTAAATCCTGTTTCATTCACTCCCCAGGCAAGGTTCATACCGAAATTTCGGCCATCAGGAAGCAGGCTTGCGGCTGCGGCCCAGTTCCAGAAGGTTTCCCTGCGCAGGAGACCACAGGTACGGTCGGTGAGGACCCGGCAGGAGAAAGGAAGTAATTCCCGGTGAAAGTGTCCTTTGCGGAAATGTCCATGGGCTGTGATGGGCGCTGCCTTTCGTGTGAAAGTCCATCCGCGGTATCCTGTCTGGGTACAAAGGCGCAAGGGAGGCGGTTCTTTTTCGAGCTGGACTTCAAGATGGGCATTCCCGCAGCAGGCCCTGAGTGTCCCGTTCAGAAAGGAAAGATGGAAATCTCCGTGATTGAAGGAAAAATCTGGAAATTCTGATTCCGGATCCATGGGAGATGGGGGGAAAAGACTCCGGGCAAGGGTTCGGACCCAGAAGGGACCTGCATCGGGTTTTGCATAGAAAAAAGCCTGCTGGACGTATTTGAGATCTGCCAGGGCGATTCCTGCGCTAAAATCCTGGTCCGAAACGCCGAAAAATACAAATTGCCTGTACCGCAAAGGGAGGAGGCTCCGGGGCAGGGTGCAACCCATGGGGGTTTTTAAAATGAAATCCTTGAGATTGATGCGGCAGGGGCCGGTATAACGGCCATAGCGAACCCTGCCGGTTTCTGGACAGATCAGGGAAAGGACCATGGAAATACTCCGGGAGTTTTATGCGGCGGAAATCAGCGTATCCATTTCTTCTGTGGTAAGGACCTTGTCAATGTCAAGGAGGATTTTCACCCGTCCCTCCATTTTTGCCATACCGAGAATGTAGTCCGTATGTACGCGGGTTCCGAAGGCGGGAGAGGCTTCAATCTCTTCGGCCTTGATGTTGAGGACTTCTGACACGGAGTCCACGACGCAGCCCATGAGCAAGGAGCCGGAAGCGCCCTTGATTTCCACAACGATGATGCAGGTCCGTTCCGTATAATCCACAGGAGGCATGGAAAATTTCAGCCGCAGATCCACCACAGGAATCACCTTGCCCCTGAGGTTGATCACACCCTTGACAAAACGAGGCGTCTGGGGAACGGGAGTGATGGGCATCATGCCAATGATCTCTTTGACCTTGAGGATGCCGATGCCGTACTCTTCTTCACCTAAAGAAAAGGTGAGATATTTCCCAGCGTTTGCAATTTCACCCATGTGCCGTCTCCTTTCACGCTATGCCAGATTACGCCCACCGGCCCTTCACCCGTCCATGGCGAGCTTGCTTCTGTCTCAGGCCGGTGGGAAGGGGGCCACAAATACGGGGTTGATCTGCTTTTGCCCTGCATGGAGGCATAAGCCGTTGCTATCTGAAAAAATAAAACTGCACATTTTTTTAATTGGCCTGTTTTTTAAGCTTCATATAATATCATAAAAGCCTTAAAAAAAAACTTTTTTTTGCTGGAGTAAGTCGTTAGGATGAAAACATGGTTCCAAGGCTTTTGGGAAAAAGCTTCGGATCCAAAAAAACCGAGATTGATCGTTTTTGGAGTCTTTTTTACGTACCCATATCCCATCTGCGAGGGAGGCCTTCAATGCTTGAAAGCCGTTTGCGCCCCCTGATCCAACCCCTTTTTAATCTCATGGTACGGCCCTTTGTGGCATGCGGCATGACAGCCATGCATCTTACTTTTCTGGCTTTTTTTCTGGGCCTGATATCTGCTTTTTTGCTTCTGCAGGAGTATCCTCCCGCTTGGGCTGTGTTTTTTTTGTGGCTGTCGGGTCTGTTTGATGTTCTCGACGGAACCCTGGCCCGACGACGGGGAACCTGCTCCGCCACGGGGGCTTTTCTGGATGTCCTCGGAGACCGCTGTGTGGAGGTTGCGGTGATTATGGCCCTGGCCCTTGCCAGGCCCGAATTGCGTCTTGTGCTGATTTTTTTGCTTGCCGCTTTGCTGGTTTCAGTGACAGTGCTGCTGCTGCATGGGGCTCTGCTGCCGGGTGATGCGCGCAAGGTTTTCCGTCATCAGCCCGGATTTGCCGAGCGGAGCGAGAGTTTTCTTTTTTTTACCCTGATCATCCTTTTTCCCAAGGCAGCCATCTTTGTCACCCTGCTTTTCATCCTGGCTGTTCTTATCACGACAGGGCAGCGCATCCTGGAAAGCCTGATGCTTTTTCGCATGGAAGGGCAAAGGGCTGAATCCGATGGTTTTGAAGAATTTCCTTGACTGGGCCTCAGGTATCCTTAATTTTATGTACGCATTTTTTGCGAAGGAGGAATGATGCCCATTTATGAGTTTGTCTGCCTGAAGTGTGGTCACAGCTTTGAATTGCTGATGCGCCTGAAAGATCCGAATCCACGCTGCCCGTCCTGCGGTTCGGAAAAAACCCGGAAACTGATTTCCTGCGGAGCCATCCGACCGGATGGAATTGCCAAGGGGAAGGGAGGGTTCAGTGCGCCGTCCTGCGGTGGGGGTGGGGGGGGATGAAAAATCTGATGCCCGCCTGGATGGCGGCAGGCATATTTTTCATTGACGGTTACCGGGAAATACAGTAAAAGAACGCTGCTTATGCGGGAATAACTCAGTGGTAGAGTGTCAGCTTCCCAAGCTGAAGGTCGCGGGTTCAAGTCCCGTTTCCCGCTCCAGAAAAAATGAGAACCGACCCTAAAAAAGAGGGTCGGTTTTTTGTTTTGGATTTTTCTTGGGCCTGTATTTGATCGGGTAACTCAAATTCAAAGCCCCTGTCGGAAATCCGGCAGGGGCTTTGAGGTTTAGAAACAAGGTGTTAAGGCTTAGCCAATTAGTTCTTGGTCTGGTTTCTGCGGTAAACCACCATGAGGCTCACGAGGCCGATCATAAGGCCGAGGAAAAGGACAAAGGCGTCCTGCTGGGAAGCTGCGCTGTCGATGAAGCAGGGACCACCAGCGATCTCACTTTCCACCTTGGCGGGTTTGGGGTAGTTTCTTGCATCCGAGGTCCTGGCTTCCTGAATATCAGCTGCCAGCATGGAGTGGGCTTTGGAAGTGGGGTGGAGCAGATCCCAGAAAATGTAGGAGTCCGGATTTCTGCCATCAACAAGTTGACCGGCCATGACAATTTTATTGAGTTCGGCCAGAACCACTTTTTCCACTTCAACTTCAAAGATGGCTTTGAACTGGGGATTATTCATGTTGACAAGGGGATTTGGGTCAACGGCAATACCCTGAGCGATGGCGATGGGTACGGTATTGGCGTACCCTGTGTTGAAGACGGTTGATCCGGGCGTGCCTGCAGCTGTCTTGAGAGCCGCTAACTCCGCTGCAAAGTAGAAGTCCGGAGGCAGTTTAAAGGATCTGTCTTCTGCAGCCTTGTTTTTTTCAGCATTGATGATGCTGTCGAGGAATCCATAGACATTGTAGTACTGGAGAGAATATTTGGAACCCATGGCCTGGAAAGTCTGCTTGAGGGCGCTAAAATACAGGTCATTAAACCCAGCGGTCACGGCCGTGGCCAGAGCGATGGTATCTTCGCCCTTCATGACCACGCCTGGGGTACTTCCTACATTGGGCACGTTCAGAACGAGGAAATCCGTGGCACCTTTTTCCGTGAGTGTCCGGATGCTGGGGAGAATGTTGGTCTTGATGTTATCCAGGAGGTCTCCCCGGACAATGGTTTCTCCGGCATATGTCTGGATTTTTTCTTTGATGAGTTTTCCGATTTCTTCCTGAATCAGTGCCTGATCCAGCTGTATGCCCTCTGCCTGGGATCTTGCCAGAGCCTTTTGGTAGCCTGCAAGGAAAAGTTCCGACTGAGGATTTGCGGCTTCTGTCATCAAGGTTTTCTGGTAGGCAGCGATTTTTTCCAGACCAGCGCGAATATCGTTTCCACCAATCCAGAGGGCAACAAGGGTTCTGTCGCCATCAATGGAGTCTTTGTAGTTTTGGATGGCGGTTTTGAAGGCCTGGGTTGTCGCTCCACTTGCCGCTTTGTTTATGACATCATTCTGGAGAACCCCCATTTTTTCTGCCAGATACTGGACCCATACCTTGTCGTTTGCAAATTTGTGAACATTCGTACCATCATCTGACAGGCTGTCTCCGAAAACAAGGATCTGTGTGTACGTCTTTGCCCAGGCACCGGAGGCCATGGCGCAGAGGAAGAGGGCCGCAAGGCCGATGACAAGAAAATGCTTTCTGGAAAATTTCAACACGGTTTCCTCCTTTGGTCGATGTTTTCCTAAGGTGTACAAGACTGTTTTTTGTGAAATGCTGTTCAGGTTGCGAATCACTATACATGGGAGCGTACATGAGGGCAAGCCCTTTTCACAGGGGTTGCAAGAATTTTGGAGCTCCGGAAGCCAGAGGAAGGGCAGGAGAAAAAAAGGACTCGCAGGATATAGTGGCGATGTGGCGAAGAGCTGAAAAAGCAGGACTCTCAGAGGGGAGAGCCCTGCTTTTACAGGGGGCGCGGTCTTTTTCAGAGGACTGATGCTTAAAGGATGCGCTGCAGGGCATGACGGGTGACTGGCCATGCTGCGGCCTTATTGTCGGACAATCCTGCAAAACAGCACTGAGGAGTCCGCCTTACAGTTCGTGAAGAAAAATATCGGTTTCTTCGGGTTCTTCAATGCCAAGGTATTCCCGGGTTTGTTTCTGGCTGCTGTGATTGAAGATTTTCATGAGTCGGGAAATTTCCACGCCAAAGCTGTGGTTCTGGTGAAACCCCCAGGTTTTGCGCAGGGTGTGGGATCCAAAATTGCCAGGAAGATTCACGGTCTTGCACCATTTGGTGACCAATCTGTGCAAAGAAGGCACCACAAGGTTGCCGCGCTGGGACTTGAAAAGAAAATCTTCATCTGCGTAGGTGTCCGTTTCCAGGAGAGCCTGTATGGCAAGGACAGAGATGCGGTTAATGGGAATTTCTTTGGTTTTTCCGGTTTTTTCGTCCGTGATGGTGACAGGTGCGCCGGGTTTGAGGTTTCTGACCTGATGGACCTTGAGATGGAGAAGTTCGTTGGGCATGAGGGGGGTATTGATGCCCAGAGTGAAGAGCGCGGAATTACGGGGATTGTCTTTGATCAGTACCTTAATGGCTTTGATGTCCCGAAGCCGCCGGATGGGCTCAACCCGTGTCTGCTGCACGGCATCCGGCTCTTGCAGGGTATCGGAGGGTTCGTTTTCACTCATGTCCTGGGTTTGCATGGGAACCTCCTTGGTGGGTGGTTATGTTTTTACAGATAATTACCAAAACTTTGCAAGTTTTCAAGTTTTTTTTAGGGTTCCTGGAAAAAAAGATGGGGATGGAAGGTCCAGTTTTGTCTGAAAGCCTCCGCCATCCGCCCATAATGACCGCTGACAACAAAGGCGTCGAAAATTTTTGTGAGTTCCTCTACCAGTATGGGGTCGCTTTTTTTTCCTGTGACAAGGTAGTAATCACTGTCAAGCTCAGGGAAGAAATGGACAGCACGCAGAAGACTGGGGTCGTATCCCAGTTCCCGGGCGAGCTGAAAACCGACAATGAGGTTGCCGGCCCACAGATCAATGCGTCCGGCCATGAGTTTGCGCATGTTCTGGCGATAGGTGGAGACCCTCTGAAGCTGAAGTCCCATGGCTTCCTGTCTGGCTGTCAGATACTGATCCACCACATCCTCAATGACAGTGCCAATCTGAAAGGCCGCCATGTCTCTTGCTTCTGTAAGCCGGATATCTTTTCTGGAAGCGAGGCTGAGCAGGCCTTCGGCAGTGGGCCCCACAGGGCCGATCCAGTGAAAGAGGTCTTCCCGTTCCGGCGTGCGCGCCACGCAGAATTCAAAGATGTTTTTCCCATCCCGGGTGGTGGCATAGGCCCTGGCAAAGGGAAAAAGCTGGATGGTGAGGGTATAGGGGTGGTCTTTCAGGGCGGCATGGACCATATCCATGCAGATGCCGGAAATTCTGCCGTTTTCTGCAAAGCTGTAGGGAGGAAAATCATCGGTCAGCATGTCCAGCTGCGCAGTGCGGGCCACAGGCGGCAGCATCAAAAGCAGGAACACCAGAAGTCTTGTCATGGTCCTTTTCCTTTCGATAAAGCCAGATCTGGACACTCCCGGCTGGCGCAGGGGGGAGCCCGACTGGGATCAGCGGAAATGCTTTAAAAATACATGCACACTGCCGGATGGACCTCCATCGGTTTCATGTTCCCATTTCCAGGCAAGGAGTGTTCCCGCTCCTTCCATTTCCCGCAGTTTCTGGTCCACGATATCCGGCAGTACGGCGGGACCTTGGGAATGCAGGCCCCGGCCTACGATGATACGGACGGTGAAAAAACCTTGCCGCTGCGCCTCCTCAAGAAAAATTTCTGTTTTCAGACGGGCCTGAATCCCGGAAAAGCCGTGCAGGTCCAGGGTTTTCTGGGGTTTGGGGTAGCGACGGAGACGTTCTTCAAGGCTTATGGGGGCGTTTTTGGGAGTTCCGGCCTTTTTTTCCCGTAAGAGTACGTCTTGATTTTTGAGCCCCAGATTCTGCAGTAAAACACTGGGAAACTCGCCAGCCTTTTCTTTTTGCCCCGGATAGGGGGGGGAGGTGTGATGACCGGATGGGCGAGTGTGTGAAAGAGAGTCTTCTTCTCGGGTGTTGAAGATCCGGGTGAAATCCGTCTGGTCTTTCAGAATGGGAATGCCGTTTTTGTCCCTGGAAAGGGGCTTGGTTCTGGCGGCGGGAACGCGGACCTTTTTTTTCACGTGGGAAGGCAGTTTCCGGCCTGTGTTGTCATGGGGGGGGGAAGACGACTGCATGGCAAGGAAAAGATCCGCATCCTTGGGGAGAATGGGCAGACCCTTTCGGGAAATTTTTGCCTTTTTGTCCTGGCTTCCCGGCGCCTTGGAAAAAGAGACAGGCTTTTTTTTCAGGCAGACCAGATCCTGCGAGGTTGTCTGGGGATGCTGGGGAGCGCTGGTTTCCATGTCCAGAAACAGATCCTCTGCAGGGCCTTTGAGCAGAGGAATGCCATGTTTGTTCTGCTTTGTTTTTCCCACGGGTTTTTCCGTGGGTGGGGAAGAAGGAAGGGCGGCTTGGGGCGCAGGCCCGGAGATGGGCGCTTCAGAGCCCAAGGGCTTTACCTCAGAATCTTCCTTCCGGGGCAGGTGCTTAAAGAATTTTTGCAGGCCTTCAAAAAAGCTCATGGGGCAAAGGTTCCATTCTGTTCTTCTGGGGAGGGCAAAAGAATTTCCCTGGGACGGGCGCCATCTCCAGGGCCGATAATTCCCTCCTTTTCCATGGTTTCGATGATGCGGGCTGCGCGATTATAGCCAATGCGCAGGTGACGCTGTACAGCGGAGATGGAGGCCTGGCGTGTGCGCAGCACCAGATCCACGGCTTCATCGTAGCGATCATCATACTCTGTCTCTCCGCCTTCGGAGGTTTCCCTGTGTTCTGCGGTGGTGATGTCCGGCAGATAGTCGGGTTCTCCCTGGGACTTGAGAAAGCCTGTGATGCGGGAAAGCTCGGTTTCCGAGACAAAAGCGCCGTGGATGCGCTGGATGCGGGAAGTACCGGGCGGCACAAAGAGCATGTCTCCGTTTCCAAGGAGGCTTTCTGCCCCCATGCTGTCGATGATGGTGCGGGAATCAATCTTGGAGGAGACCTGAAAGGAGATGCGCGTGGGGAAGTTGGCCTTGATCACACCGGTAAGCACATCCACCGACGGTCTCTGGGTGGCGAGAATGAGGTGAATACCCGCAGCCCTTGCCATCTGGGCCAGTCTTGCCAGGGCCACTTCCACATCTCTGGAGGCCACCATCATGAGATCAGCCAGCTCATCAATGATGATCACGATAAAAGGCAGAGGAGCTTCCAGACCTGTTTCCCGCATTTTTTGATTAAAACCTGTGATATTGCGGGTTTTATGCTCAGCCAGCAGGGTATAGCGCCGTTCCATTTCACGGACCGCCCAATAAAGGGCATTGGTGGCGAGCTTCATATCCGTCACCACAGGGGAGATGAGGTGAGGAATATCATTGTAGAAGGAAAGCTCAATGCGTTTGGGATCAATCATGAGCAGCTTCACCTCGTCAGGTCTTGCCTTGTACAGGAGGCTTGTGATCATGCTGTTGAGCCCCACACTTTTTCCCGTGCCCGTGGCACCTGCAATGAGCAGGTGGGGCATGTGATCCATGGGGGCCACCACGGGTCGTCCTTCGATGTCCTTTCCCAGGCAGAGGGTGAGGCGTGAGGGATGGTCGCTGAAGGCGGGGGACTCAATGACTTCCCGCAGGCGCACCATTTCACGGTCCTGGTTGGGAATTTCTATTCCAATGACATCCTTTCCCGGTATGGGCGCCACAATACGGATGCTTAAGGCGGAGAGGGCAAGGGCCAGGTCATCGGAAAGATTCACGATCTTGCTGATCTTGATGCCGGGTGCGGGCCTGTATTCAAAGGTGGTGATGACAGGCCCTGGCACAATGCGCACCACGTCTCCCCGGATGCCGAAATCACCCAGTTTGTTTTCAAGAATTTCAGACTTCATCCGCAAAACACCTTCATCCTGATTACGGGGAGAAGGATCCCGTGGGGTGAGAAAATCCGCAGAGGGCATGGACCAGGCGAGCGGAGTCGGAGGTTTGGGTTTTTTATCAGAAAAAGATCCAGCAGCGGCAGGCGGAGGCTGGAGGGGGGGTACAGCGGTATCCTTTTTTCTTAAGGAGTCCGTGGTCAGGGTTGTGGAAGAGATCGCCGGAGTCTGGACGAGCAGAGGAGAGGGGCTCTCCGAGGATATGGCGCAGGAGGCATCCGGATCAGGGCGTTTGTTTCCTTGCATGGCGTTTTCCCCTGGGTGGAAGAGGGGAGGATCCATGGTCTTTGTCTCTGTCCGGAGGGGGCTGGCGGAAGAAGACACAATCTCCGGTGTTTTCTTGCAGAGGGCTGTGTTGAGACAGCAGAGCAGGGTGTCAAAGCGGTTGGTGACAGTATCCTGGAGAAGGGATTTTTCCCGTCGCAGCTCCAGAAGTTTTTTGGAAAGATTTAAGGCCGCTGTGAGCAGAAGCTTTTCGTTACCCACCATGTTGGGGCTTGGCGGCGCATTGCCCTGCACGGCTTTCAGCTCTTCGCTGAGCAGGGAGAGAACGGATTCCGGCTCCGTCACAGAGGAGGAGGCTATGATTTTATGGGGCGTTCCAAAAAGATTGATGGTGAGCATTTTATGGTTGTCGGCGCGGGACATGACGGCTCCGTTTCTGGGTAAGGGGGAGTGTCTTATGGCACTCCGGGACGTCTCAGGGCCTGGTGATCAGGGCCTTATGGCAAGGGTATGACCACAGTTTTCCGGAGAGCGATTTTGCCTTTGCAGAATATTTTCTGCCCTCGCTGTGACGACCCTGACCTCATTCTGGTATCCCCTGCTGAAAATTTCACTGGTCCAGTACCAGCGGTCCGGATAGGGGAGGGGATAGGCTGGCGGATTTTTAAACAAAACAGCCAACTCGTTTTCTGTTGGCAGACGCCAGTCTCTGTAGCCCCCCAGCTCCAGTTGTTGCACAAAGTTTCTGGCACCTTCAAAATCCAGACAAGAACCCGTATACGCCTCGGCATCCACCAGCATCCATATTTTCTGGGTACGCGTATCCTGCATAACCCCGTTTCCCAGGTTGCGGAAGCGTTCGTGAACCTGGGTAAGTCGCTGATTCATTTCACGCTGGGCATTTTCGAGGCGCAGCCTGGCAGCGGCCCTGCGGGCCCTTTCTTCCTCCTGCTGGCGCTGGAGCGCAAGGGCGGTCTGTCGGGCTCTTTCTTCCCTGGCTTGTTTTTCCTGGGCTTCCATGCGTTCGGCCATGCGTGTGCGTTCTTTCTGTGCTTCCATGCGGTGGCGTTCCGGTGGATTTTCCATGAGGTAGCGATCAAGGAGGGCGATGCGGGCAGGATCGGTGAGGCCCGGACGCCTGAGATCCGTCAGTACCTGTTCCCAGATGCGGTCCTCGTCCACCCTTTGTCGCAGCTCCGTGATGCGTTCCTGGAGGAAGGGTTGGACCAGGGGATCCTTTTCCTCACGCCTTGCCCTTTCATAAAACCGGAGCTGATCGGCATGATCTGGCATCTGTGAGGCGGCAGCCCTGAAAGCGGCGATGCGATCTTCCCGATGCAGATGGTCGAGGTATTCGCCGACTCGGGTGCGACCGGGATGTCCGGGAAAATTTTGTATAAAATCGCTGGCAAGGGCTATGATCTGGCTGCGGGCCTGGGAGGTTTGCGCAGGAAGTGTGAAGATATGTTCCATATGAATGTTGCCACGCATGAGAAGGCTTTCCTGAAGCGCCTGAATACCGGGACTTTCCGGAAAGCGGGAGGTAAAATTCCGGACCTCTTCCAGCCATTGGGCTTCCGCTGGGGTTTCCCTGCCCCTTGAGGCCAGATAGTGGGCCATGGCGAGGATGCGGTTTTCCTGCAAGGTACGCACGGCATTGGCCTTGTCACCCTGGGGGTGGGAAACAAGGAAGCGCTCGTAAAGGCGCAGCGCCTTGTCAAAGGATTCGGGAGTCTGGGAAAGACTGGATTCCTCGGTAAGGAGATCCTGATAATCGCGCTCAAGGATCAGATCCCGGAGTTGGTCCCGGGTTTTTTGCAAATCCGGCGCATGACGGCTCTGGGGAAAGGAGGCGAGAAAACGGCTGAGTACGGCTTCCCGCTGTTCCGGCAGTTCCAGACGGCCGAGGGCTTCCTGGAGTCGGGCATAGGCATCCTGGTGCTGGTAGATTCTGTATGCGTAAAGACCTCCGAGGGTCATGAGAGTGGCCAGTGTGAGGATGGAGACGAGAAAGAGGGCGGCTTTTTTTCGGGAAAAAGAAGGCTTTACCGTAGCAGGTGCGGAGGCAGGCGAGGCTGGTTTCCGGGTGCGGCCGGTTTTTTTTGGGGATTTTTTCTTTGGGAGGGGATCCGTCTTTTCCGTAGCGTCCAGGGAAAGCTGCTGGGTGAAGTCCGGCTGAGTGGCCTGGCGGAACTCCTCATCGGAAAATTCATAAGCCGCAAGTCCTGAAAGGTCCGGATCCTCCGTTTCCCACCCTGGGGTATCCGCATGATGCTGGGGAGAGTTGGGGGCCCCTGGGCCTTGAAATGATTCCGGGACGCAAGGGGGGGGTTCCGGAGACACTTGTGGAAAAAAATCCGCATCCTCTTCGTCAGAAATCCGGGAGGCGCGTTCATCAAACCGCCTTGTGCCTTCCATGAGAAGGTGCATCATGGGAACCCGGATTTGCCTTTGCGTATGTGCGCAGTCCTTTTCCATATGAATGACAGGATCCGGGAGGCAGAGAATCTCATAGGCAGCTTCCAGAGCCGCAAGATCGGCGTACTGGGCGTCAATGACTTCACCATCACGGATAAAGAGCCTGCCTGTGGATCTTTTGCCTTGAACCGTGAGGGTGCAGGTGCTTTTTTCCATTTGAATCATCTGGAGAAAAGCGGGGAGACTGATGCCCTGGATTTTTCCGCCTGGAGATGAGGCCATGAAACTCCCTTGGATACGAAGGCAATGGGGCGCATGACATTGCCGACGGTGGTATGGGTTGCGCAGGGTCTGCGGGCTGCCCGGAAAAGACAAAACGTTCAGACAGCTTTTTTTAAAGTGAAAAATATCCTGCCATTCTCCGGAATGACAAGACGTTTTTTAATGGGGATGGGGGTGGGGATTTTCCGGCGGCAGAAAATCCAGGGATTGCACGCTGCGGAACCCCCTGGGCAGGAGCTGGCCCCTGCGTCCGCGTACGCCCTTGAAGGGATCGAGAAAACTCGGCTTGAGGGAAAGGCTTCGTTTTCCCGCCTGGATCACAAGGGTGGCGTTTTCCGGAAAGACGAGGAGATGCTGAAGTCTTTCCTCTCCGCTGGCCGCACGGGCGGCAAGGATGTTGATGATTTTATTGCCCTTGCCCCTGGGAAGCTCGGGCAGATCCTTTACCGGAAAAATCAGCAGGCGGCCTTCGTTGGTAAGGGCGGCCAGAAGGCTTTCTTCTTCCTGGGGCAGGAGGATGGGCTTTAAGGGGCTGGCCCCCCGGGTTAAGGTGAGAAAGCTCTTCCCCGCCCGGTTCTTGGCCATCATGTCCCCAAGGCGGGCGATGAAGCCGTAGCCTGCGTCACTGGCCACAAGAAAACGGTCTTCCGGGTCTCCTGTGAGAAGGTGGAGGGGGATGGCATCGGGCGGAAAACTTAAACGTCCGCTCAAGGGTTCTCCGTAACCTCTTGCCGAAGGCAGGCCGTGGGCGGGAAGGGAATAGGAACGGCCTTCAGAGTCGATGAACACGGCCTGCTGATCGCTCCGGGCCCGGACAGCGGTAAGGAAGGCATCCCCGGATTTGTAGGAAAGGCTTTCCCCTTCGACTTCATGGCCCTTGGCGGCCCGTATCCACCCCTTTTCCGAAAGGATGAGGGTGAGGGCTTCGGTGGGCAGAATCTCCTCGTGGCGCAGCACCCTGGATTCTTCCCGCAGGACGACCTCAGACCTTCGCGCATCCCCGAAGTTTTTGGCATCCTGGAGCATTTCCTTTTTAAGAAGACTTTTGAGCTTTTTTTCCGAACCGAGGATGTCCTCGATGCGGCTGGCTTCGGCCTCACAGGCATCCTGTTCGGCCTTGAGGCGGATTTCCTCAAGCCTTGCCAGCTGGCGCAGGCGGGTGTCGAGGATGTAGTCCGCCTGAATGTCCGTTAAGCCGAAACGCTCCATGAGGATGGGTTTGGGCTTGTCTTCTTTCCGGATGATGGCGATGACGGCATCGATATTGAGGCAGGCCAGCAGAAAGCCTTCCAGCAGATGCAGCCGGTCTCTGAGTTTTTCCAGGCGGTGCTCAAGGCGTTTGCGCACGGTTTCGGTGCGGAAGATCAGCCACTGGGAAAGGAGAGTTTTCAGGCCCAGCACACCGGGTCTGCGGTCAAGGCCGATGAGGTTCATGTTGACCCGGCAGTTTTTTTCAAGATCCGTGGTGGCGAAAAGATGGGCCATGAGGGCTTTGGCATCCATTTTTGCATTCTTCATGACCACCACGATGCGTACGGGTTCTTCGTGGTCGGCCTCATCCCGGAGATCCACCACCATGGGAAGTTTTTTGGTCTGCATCTGGGCTGCGATCTGCTCTAAGATTTTAGCCCCTGAAGTCTGGTGGGGAAGGGCTGTGATGATGATCTCTTCGTTTTCCACCGTAAAGACCGCCCGCATCCGGACAGACCCCGAGCCGGATTCATAGAGGCTTAAAAGCTCTTCCTTCGGCGTGATGATTTCTGCTCCCGTGGGAAAGTCCGGGCCTTGGATGAAGTGGCACAGGGCTTTTGTATCCGCCTCCGGATGATCAAGAAGATGGATACAGGCATCGGTGACTTCCCTCAGGTTGTGGGGCGGGATATCCGTTGCCATGCCTACGGCGATGCCGGAAGCGCCGTTAATGAGCACATTGGGAAGCCTTGCGGGCAGAACCTTCGGCTCGGTGAGGGTGCCGTCGAAGTTGGGAATCCATTCCGTTGTCCCCTGATCCAGCTCCGCCAGCAGCACTTCCGCATAGGGCGCAAGCCTTGCCTCGGTGTAACGCATGGCGGCAAAGCTTTTGGGGTCGTCCTGGGCCCCCCAGTTGCCCTGACCGTCCACCAGGGGATAACGGGTGGTGAAGGGCTGGGCCAGATGCACCATGGCCTCGTAGCAGGAGGCGTCTCCGTGGGGGTGGTACTTGCCGAGAACGTCCCCTACGGTGCGGGCGGATTTCTTGTGCTTGGCCGCAGCTTTCAGCCCCAGCTCGCTCATGGCATAGACGATGCGGCGCTGTACGGGCTTGAGGCCGTCTCCGATGTGGGGAAGGGCCCGGTCCAGAATCACGTACATGGCGTATTCGAGGTAGGCGCTTTCCGTGAAGGCGTGGAGGTTTAAGGATTCGTCTCCGCCCGGCTCCAGCCTTTCCTTTTCCGGGGCATCTGGTGTCTGGATTGTCATGTGAGCACCTCTTTTTCTCCATCCATGCGCGCCTCAAGGGTTTCATTGCCGTGGGTTTCCAGCCAGACCCGCCTGTCTGAAGAACGTTTTTTTGCAAGGAGCATGTCCATGATCTCCAGAGTGCGAGAGGCATCCTCCAGGGTCAGCCGCACCAGCCTCCGGGTGTCCGGTGCCATGGTGGTTTCCTTGAGCTGGATGGGGTTCATTTCCCCAAGACCCTTGAAGCGCAGCACACTGGCAGGCCCCTTTCTGCCCTTTCCCGAAGCAAGGCGTTTCAGGATGGCGTTTTTTTCCGACTCGTCCAGGGCGTAAAAGACCTCCTTTCCCGCATCAATGCGGAAGAGGGGCGGCATGGCCACATGCACGTGCCCCTTTTCCACAAGGGGCCTGAAGTGGCGCATGAACAGGGCGCAGATCAGGGTGGCGATGTGCAGGCCGTCGGAGTCCGCGTCCGCAAGAATGCAGATTTTGCCGTAGCGTAAGCCGGAAAGATCCTCGGAGCCGGGATCGACCCCGATGGCAACGGAAATGTCGTGGATTTCCCTGGAGCTGAGAATCTGTTCCGAATCCACCTCCCAGGTGTTGAGGATCTTGCCCCGCAGCGGCAGGATGGCCTGGGTCTGCCGGTCCCGCGCCTGTTTGGCTGACCCGCCTGCGGAATCCCCTTCCACGAGAAAAAGCTCGGTGCGCTGGCAGTCCTGGGAAATGCAGTCCGCAAGTTTACCCGGAAGGGCTGGTCCTGCGGTGATTTTTTTGCGGGACACGACCTTGGAAGCCTTGAGCCGTTTCTGGGCCGCCTGGATGGCAATGGCGGCTACGGCTTCCCCCACTTCCGGGTGACGGTTCAGCCAGAGGCTGAAGGCATCCTTTACCGAGGCCGAGACAAAGCCCGCCGCTTCCCTGGAGGAAAGCCTTTCCTTGGTCTGACCGGAAAACTGGGCTTCGGCCATTTTGAGGGAAAGAACAAAGGAGCAGGACTCCCAGACATCCTCCGGTGCGAGTTTCACCCCCCTGGGCAGAAGGTTTCTGAACTCACAGAACTCCTTCAGGGCAATGAGAAGGCCCGAGCGGAAGCCGTTCACATGGGTGCCGCCCTGGGGCGTGGGGATGAGGTTCACATAGCTTTCTCCCACAAGGCCCTGGCCTTCGGCCATCCAGGTGGCGGCCCATTCCACCTGCTCGTTGGCGGATTCTCCCTTGCCTGTGAAGGGAACTTCCGGCACCCGCTCTTCCATGCCGAGGGTGGTGTCGAGGTAGTCTCTGAGGCCGTCCTGATACTGCCAGTTTTCCTTTTCACCGGTGATTTCGTTCTGAAAAGTCACGGAAAGTCCGGGACAGAGCACGGCCTTGGCCCGGAGGGCATGGCGGAGCCTGGATGCGGAAAAATCCTGAACGTCAAAATAGCGGGGTTCCGGCCAGAAGTGAACTTTGGTGCCGGTGTTGCGGCGACTCACCGTATCGAGGATTTCAAGGTCGGATACCTTGTGACCCTGTTCAAAGGCAATGGCGTAGCGCTGGCCGTTTCTGCGGATTTCCACTTCCAGGCGGCGGGAGAGGGCATTGACCACGGAAACGCCCACCCCGTGGAGCCCCCCTGAAAAGCGGTAGGTCTTGCTGGAGAATTTGGCTCCGGCATGGAGTTTGGTGAGGATGAGCTCGACCCCGGTGAGGCCTTCTTCGGGATGGATGTCCACGGGCATGCCGCGGCCGTCGTCTTCCACGGAAAGGGACTGATCCTTGTGCAGAATGACGGTGATTTTTCTGGCAAACCCGGCAATGGCCTCATCCACGGCGTTGTCGATGACTTCCTGGGCCAGGTGGTTGGGCCTCTGGGTGTCCGTGTACATGCCCGGCCGCTGGCGGACAGGGTCGAGGCCCTTGAGTACCTCAATGGATTCTGCGGTATAGGATGTGTCAAAAGGGCTGGGTCTTTCGAACATGGGGCTTTTCCGATGCGGATAGTGTATGGGCTGACCGAAAAGATTCGATGCAGGCTTGGGGCGCTGTTTTCGTTCAGGCCGTTTTTTCCTGAGGGATCCGGTGGTTCCGTCTGGAGTATCCAGTATGTATTCAGAAAACGGCCTGTCAGCATATACCCCAAAAGACCCGGCGGAGAAAGGCCCGCAGCTGGATTTTTTTTAAGGCAGGTATCCCATGGCCCTTGAAATTTCCATGGCTGTCACGAGAAGCTCATGGGTGTGGTTTTCCCGGTCCGGTCCGGAAAGGAGGGTGGGGCTGTCGGAAATGCTGATGGCGCCTACACACTCACCATGGCTGCCCCGGATGGGGGCTGCAATGCAGCTCATGCCGTTCATGTATTCCTCGGATTCCGTGGCAAAGCCGGTGAAGTGAACCTGGCGCAGCTCTTCCCTGAAAAGTCCTTTGTCCGTGCGGGTGGCGGGTGTGAAGGGGATAAAGTCTGTGCCTTCAATGAAATCCATACGGGTTTCTTCGGGAAGAAAGGCCAGCATGGATTTTCCAAGGGCAGTGCAGTAGGCCGGGAGTCTTGGCCCCAGGTGATGCTGAAATCCCGTATGCACATGGGGAAAAAGGTTAAGGGTGACAAGAGCTGCGCTGTGGTCCCAGATGGCCACCCGGGCCATGCGGCGGGTGTTTTCCGCAAGTCTGCGGGCCGGACCCAGGCCCACCTGATTGATCTTGAGGGTGGCGGAAAGGTAGGTGCCCAGTTCATAGATTTTGAGTCCTAAGGCGTATTTCCGGGTTTCCGGGTCCTGCTGCAGGAAGCCTTCCTCATGGAGGGTCTGCATGAGTCCGTGGACCGTGGGTTTGGGCAGCTTGAGGCGCTTGCTGATGTCGGTAATACCCAGTCTTGGATTTTTACTGGAGAAAAAAGAGAGGATGCGCAGGGCGCGCTGCACAGACTGTATGCTCATGAGCGACTCGTTTCATTGCCTGAGTGGATGGGTGGAAAGGGGCCGGAGGCCGGGTAACAGGGGCGCATGGGCCGTGAGAATCCTGGGAAAGACAAGGTGAAAACGGATACCGCCTTCCTTGGGGCTTTCACAGGAAATGTTTCCCTGCAGGGTCTGGGTGACAAGATTGTAAACAATATGCATGCCAAGGCCCGTGCCTCCCTCCTTGCGGGAGGTTGTGTAAAAGGGATCAAAGATGTGCTTGAGCGTGTGGGCGGAAGCCCCGCTGCCATTGTCCCTGTAAATGAAATCCAGCATATCATCCGTTGCCCGGATGTCAAAATGCATTTCTCCGGTCTGAGTCTCCCTGAAGGCATGGCTGAGGGAGTTTAGGATGAGGTTGGTGACGATCTGGGATATGGCGCCGGGATCCTGAAAAAGCTCCAGGTCTTCGGGGCACTGGAGGCTGACCCTGTGGGGGAGCCCCCGTAGCCGGGGTTTCAGACTGAACAGGGTATCTTCCATGTACTCCTTAAGCCTGAACAGTCGGGGTTGGTTGCAGGTCTGATCCACGGAGACTTTTTTGAAGCTGGAAATGAGATCCGCAGCCCGGCTGAGATTGGTTTGGATAATACCTGTGGCTTCCTCGGCGTTTTGGAGGTAGGCGGTGAAATCCGATTGGCGGAGAATACCTTGGGAAAAGAGGCCGCGGATATGCCGGGTTCTTTCCGCAAGAAAGGAAGACGCGGTCACGCTGTTGCCCACAGGCGTATTGATTTCGTGGGAAACTCCCGCCACAAGGGATCCCAGGGAAGCCATTTTTTCCGACTGGACCAATTGCTCCCTTGTATTTTCAAGGGCTTCAATGGATTCTTTGAGTTCCCGGTTGATTTTTTCAAGCTCCGCGCTTCTTTCCCGTAAAGCGGTTTCCGCCTCCCTCTGAACTGTGATGTCAAAGGCCATCTCATAACGAACAATGCGGCCGTCGGGCCAACGGATGTTTCGGCTGAAGCATCGGAACCAGTTTTGACTGTTGGCCTGGAAAAACTCATGGGGAAAGCCGTTTTTTTCTGTGCCCTGAGACATATGGATGCCGGTGCAGTGGGTGCAGGGCTGGGGGTTTCGGTGAATGATGTGATGGCAGACCTGACCGGTGGCGTCTCCCCAGAGTTTCTTGAATGCCTGATTCACAAAAAGCAGACGGTGAGTGGAGGGATCCGTGACATAGATGGCTTCATCAATGCTGTCGAAAATGGAAAGGAGCTGCTCCCTTTCCTCATTGAGGGCTGCGGTGCGCTCTTCCACCCTTTGTTCCAGATCCTGATTGAGGGTCTGGAGGCGGCTAAGAATTTCGTTGATGGTGAGGGCAAGATGTCCCATTTCATTTTTTTGGTGTTTTTCGGGTATGGTAATGCGTTTATCTTCGGGTTTTGAGGGATGGATCAGGGTGATTTCCCGGGCCATCTCCAGGAGCGGGCGGGTGAGGTTACGATAAAATATATAAGAAAGAATCAGGGCCATGCTGAGGTACTGGGCCAGCTCCATGAGCAGGTTCATGGCGGATCTGCGGAAAAGGCCGGAAAGGAGAGGGTGAGGATCGATCTCGATTTCAATGTATCCTACGGCCGTATGGCTGGGTCTGAAAACCAGAGGATGGCGAAAACGGTGGGGATGGGGCATGAAACGGACAAAGGGCCTGAAAAAATCTTCTGTTTTGTTTTTTTCCTTTTCAATCAGCACCAGTCCGAAATCATCCACAAGGCGGACCATGCCGATGATGGGAAGACCGGTAAGTCCTTCCGCAGTACGTTGGGCAAGGGCCTTGTCCTGGTAATAGAGGGATTGGGCTGCGGAGGCCTCACTGATGGTAAAAAGCTGGGCAATCTGGTTTTCCAGGGCCCTTTGCTCACTGTAATAATCAAAAACTGTGCGGATGCAGCTGGTGCCAAGGCCCATGCATATGGCCAGAATGAGAACCCATAGGGTCTGGCGCAGGGCGAGGCTGCTGCGGATGTGGGACAAGAGTCCTGTCATGGTTCTCCCCTGGGTGCGGGTTTGGAACTGACTGGGGCAAGGTAGCGGGCAAGGCTGCCGTCTGCCTTCATCTGGGCAATGATACGGTTGATTTCAGGAAGCAGAGCAGCGGCGGGGCTGTCCTTGGCAATGGCGATATGCAGATCCTGGGAGGCCAGGGCTTTGGGATGAATTTCGAGAAAAAGGGCCTGGGGCATGGTTTGCATCCGCGCCCGGATGTTGCTTTCCGTGCCAATGAAAAAATCAATGCGGCCTGAAGCGAGGGTGCTCAGTCCGGCATCCATACTGGGCAGGCTTTCCACGCGCAGACCCAAGGCATGGGCACCCTGTTCCAGGGATGGAACCTGGCCTGTGACGAGGCCCAACGTATAGCCCGCAAGATCTTCCAGACTGTTCAGGGCAAAATCGGGATGTTTGCGGGTATCATAGCAGAGAACGGTGCGGCTTGTGAAAAGGGGATCGGAATAGCGTACGCGGGTGGAGAGGGAGGGTTGCTGCTGAACCAGGAGAATGCCATCAATATGGCCGAATTCCAGCATGCGGGTCACCCGCAGCCAGGGATGGACCACCACCTGGATGGCGTGGCCGGTGCGGGCGAAGATTGCTGAGACAAGATCCACCCCCTGGCCCTGGTGGGTGGGACCGTACTCCCCCTCCACCCAGGGGGGCATGGGATCGCTGGCCAGGAGAAAGGGAATGTCAGCGCGCAGAGATCCGGATGCTCCTGGCAGAAGCGCAAGGAGCATGGGGATGAATATCAACCATCTGCGAAGCGACAGGAACCTCATACCTACCCGGTCACGTGCGTTTTAAATTCCTGATGAGTCTGGGACACCGACCGGAGTCCCTGAAAAGAAGGCCATGGGTGCATTTCCTATGCAATAAAAACAGGTTTTCATGGGGCCAAGCCATGCTTTCCCCTTTGTCTGTGGGGCTGGGATCCATGCTTCGGGTCTGGGGCAAGAATGTACGGCCCCTCTGCTCCGCGTGCGAAGGAGATCCGGATCCGGGAGTTTTTTTTTAGCGCATGGCCCTGAAGCAGGGGTGCAGTCAGAGCCTTACTTATCATTTCGCATCGGAATTTTCCAGAGAAGACCCATGCGGAGGTCCGGAAACATCCGGATGAAGGGAATCCTTAAACCAGGGCCTTAGATCTTCCGTATCCGGAATTCCGTCTCCATCGCTGTCCGCATCCAGGGTGAGGCCGCTTTGGAGGATCTGGGATTCTGAAGCCAGAGGCGAGAAGAAATCCGGATGACCGTCGCCATCCGTATCAAAACGGGCGACCCCCTGACCTGGAAAGGCATCGTAAAGCAGGACATCCTGGCGAATGCGCAGCATAAGTTCAGTGTCCAGGCCTTCTTCAATGGAAACATGGCGCAAAGCTTCGTAGGCTTCCCTGAACCAGCCTGCCTGAATGTAAAGTTGGGCGATGAGAAGCTTGAGGTTTTTCTGGAGCATGGGATTGACGATTTTGTCTGAAATCGCCTCATTTTCCCGGAGGAGTACGCGGGTCTGATCATCGCGTATGCCAAAGCTCAGGCGCAGCCTGATCATCCGGATGAGCAGATGGAACCTGGTTTCATATTCGCGATCCGAGGGCAGCAAGGAGATCTGGCTGCGGATGAGCCTTTGCTGGGCTCTGGCGTGCAGTTGCAGAATGCGTTGGTGCAGGGTGGGATCATTGAATCGGCGGCAGAGGATACCCAGGTGCTGGATGCAGGATGCAGCCTTATCCGGATCCATGTCCATGGCTTCGAAAATATCCATGGCCTCAGTCATGAGTTCATTTGCGACCTCCGGAAGAAAATCCGTGAATGCGGCGGCAAGTTCTCCCATTTCCCAGGGGCTCTGTTCTTTCCAGGGCTTGCGGCGGAGTTCCATGCGCAGGCTTTCCATGATCTGGCGTGCATGGGCCGGATTCTGTCCCTGGAGGAGGGCGGTGATCAATCTGCGGACCTCCGTCGGGCGGACAGGGGGGGAAGCGGTGGATTCGAGGACGTGGTACTCTTCCCAGAGGAGAGGCGCTTTCTGACCTTCGCGGATGCGGCTTTGCAGGGCGCGGATTAAAAGGGTGGGCCTGTGGTCAGGATCAGGAAAATCCTCGATGAAGTTGAGGATATCCTCTTCACTTTCCTTTGGCCCCATCAGGCTGATCAGACGGGATGCAAGATTCTTCTGGATCTGAGCCGGACGCCTGAAATTATAAAGCCGCTGACGTGTCCGTAGAACGGCCAGGTTCTGATCGGAGAGGCCGGGATCCGGGTGTACGGTAAAGGGAAAAACGGCTGGAATGCGTGCGGATATTTCGAAGGCCTCTTCTTTGAAGCCTGCGCTGTAGAGAATTTCTGCGATGGTGGGGAGCAGGGCCTCAAAGCTCTTCCCGGAACTCCGGGCTTCAAGGGCCCTTTCCCAGGAAAGGAGAAGTTGTTTGTAAAGGGCAAGGATTTTGTCCGGGGGAGCGCCGGTCTGTCCGTAAAAGCGCAGCAGGGCTATCTGGATGACGGCCTGGGACGTGCTGTTCTGGGTTTTTCCGCCTTTGCCGAAAATATAGGTGTGTTCAAGATTCTCGTGGATTTCGCGTTCGGAAAAAAAAGGCTGGGTATCCCTTGAGGCGACAATTCTTTCCAGTAGCCGGGCGCTGCGCTCCACAGCCTGGACATCGCCCCGGGCATGGGCCATAAGGCCGAATCTTCTGATTTTATGGAAAAATTCGAATTTCAGAGCAAAGGTCGGAATCTGGGGGGAGAGTTGTTTTTCCAGTAGGAGAAAATGCTTTTTTGCCAGGGGATACTGGTTTTCCAGGAGATACAATTCCAGCCACTGCTCCTGTACCGCTGGGCTCTGCTTCTGTTTGCGGGTAAAGCTGCGGTCCAGGCGCAAGAGCAGTAGATGGGCTTCCTTTTCCATGCCCAGGCTCTGAAACTGGTTGTAAGCCAGGCGGTAGATGCGAAAGCGAGTGGCCAGGTTGTGGATGCGGGTATCGGCCACATGGAGGGCCGCTTCCGTTTCTTCCTGACACAAGAGAATCCGGGCGAGGAATTCTTCATGCTGGGGGGTGTGCCGGAAATCAGGGATTCGGTGCAGAATCCGCCAGGCAAAGCTTGCGGGCGAGAGATCGGAGTTGTGGAAAAGGGCGGCCCTTGCGGCATTGTCATTACCGGGAAGCTCCTCAGGGCTGAGGGGAAGGTGGCTGGGCAGGGGATGCAGGGCGCCGAGGCTGAGAAGCCGGACTCTGTTCTCCTCCCCTTTCATTGCCGTATGGGCGCAGGCAGTCAGAAGAAGACAAAGAAGTCCGAAGAAAAAATGGCGCATGTTCATGGGGCTTCTCTGCCGGGGGGCTCGATGTAAAAGAAAGGGGCCTCAATGGTTGTGGCTCGACAGAGAGGGCACTTTCCGGGTTTGGAAAAGCGGCTCCGGTTTTTGAAGGCATACTGACAGCTGCGGCAGAAGGGCGGAATCTGGCTGATACGGAGATGCAGGGGCTTAAGGCTTCTTTCCACATGGGGAAGTTCAGCCAGAATATGTTTTTCGGGCATCCCCAGGGTCTGGGAAAGATCCCGCAGGCAGTGGGGGCCTTGCATGAGCAGCTCCCGGATTTTCTGTCTTGGCGTATGATCCCCGTTCATGCGGCTACCTTTGTTGAAAAAATATAACCATACGTTTTTTCTGGATAGGATTCAAATGTTTTTCCTGTTTTTGCTGGCAGGGGGATGCGGAATGTTATCCCATGCGGATGGCTGTGGGCCTTTTGTCTGGCGGACACTGCTCCAGAAAATAGCGGTCTGTCATGCCTGCGATGAAATCCCGGACAATCTCGGCGTCCCTGTGAGTTTTTACGTACCCTTCATCCATGTGGGCCAGGAAGTGTGTAAAAAGCGGGCTGGAGTCTTTTTTATGGGCCAGATCCGTCATAAATCTCTCAAAGAGCAGGTGAAAGAGATTCCGGACGCCGCTGAGGTGCTTTTTGATAATCGGGTTGTGGTAAATGGCTTTCAGGTTGAACTCCCTGAGCAGGAGGAGGGCGTGGGAAACCCCGGAGCTGAAGCGGATTTCTCCCCTCTGCCCGCTGTGGGTCAGGACATCCGTGACCAGGCGGTAGACAATGCTGCCATTGGTATGACCCAGAACTTTCACCGCTTCGGCGGGGAGATCCTCCCTTGTGATGATTCCGATGCGGATGGCATCTTCCATATCCCTGCCGATGTAGCCGATGGTATCTGCCATGCGCATGACGCAGCCTTCCGGGGTCATGGGCGTGAGAGGAATTTCCGGCGTTTGAATAAGGGCCTGGATTTCCCTTTCATGGACGGAAAAATCTTTATTTTTCATGGGGAAAAGTTCGATATCATGAATCTCCCCGTCATGGCAGAGGATACCGTCGAGGGTCTGGAGGCTTAGGTTCCAGCCCCTGCCTTTACGCTCCACCTTGTCAAGGAATTGCACACTCTGGGCATTGTGCTGAAAGGTTCCGATGCCGCAGGACAGGCAGATTTCCGATAAAAAGCCTTCCCCATCATGGCCAAAGGGCGGATGTCCGATGTCGTGTCCCAGGGCAATGGCTTCAATGAGATCCTCGTTGAGACCAAGAAAACGGCCGATGGTGCGGCCTATTTTGGATACGAGCTGGACGTGAAGAACCCTGTGGGTCAGGTGATCGTTGTGGATGAGGCTGAAGACCTGGGTTTTATCAATGTAGCGCGTGTAGGCAAGGGAGTGCAGGATGCGGTCTGCATCCACACTGAAGGCTGAACGGTAATCGGTTTTCAGCCGGTCTTCGGAAAGGCGGCGAAGGGCTGCGGTATCGGGGGTGGCCTGGGCCTGCATGGGGCTGGGGGACTGGCTGTGGGGCATGGGAGCCTTGTGTGCGGTGTGATCGGCTTGTTTTTAAGGCACCACCCAATGGATGACGGTGGGGGCGGGCCGCAGCGTTGCGGCCCGCAGGCAATCAGAGCTGGGCCATGAGATTTTTTATAACCTGATCCAGATCCCGTGTAAAGCCGCTTTCCTTGCGTGCGATGGGATCCCCTGCGTCGCAGGCGTCCACCACAAGGGCGTCGTAGGGCAGGGTGCCGAGGAAGGGGATACCCGTGGCCTTGGCTGTGGTCTCGCCGCCGCCAGTCTTGAACAGTGCGATGCGTTTTCCGCAATGAGGGCAGTCAAAGGGCCCCATGTTTTCCACAAGGCCTGCGATGTCGAGGTTCACGGTTTTGCAGAAATTGATGGATTTGCGGACATCCGCAAGGGCCACTTCCTGGGGAGTGGTCACCACGATGGCCTTGGCCTCGGGAACACTCTGGACCACGGTGAGGGGCTCGTCGCCGGTGCCCGGAGGGGCGTCGATGATGAGAAAATCCAGGGTTCCCCACTCCACGGAGGTAATGAACTGCTGGATCATACCGGATTTGGCGGGGCCTCGCCAGATGACAGCCTGATCACGATCCTGCATGAGGGACTGCATGGAAATGACGCCCAGGTTTTTGCCGCCATTGGCGGGAATGAGGCGTTTGGCTTCGGATACGTCGAGAAGACCGGAGAGTCCCATCATCTGTGCGATGCTGGGACCATGCAGGTCCACGTCCATCAGGCCGACCTTAAAGCCTTTTTCCGCAAGGGCCACAGCCAGGTTGGTGGCCACAGAGCTTTTTCCCACGCCGCCTTTGCCGCTCATGACAAGAAACTTATGGCGGATTTTTCCCAAAGACTCCCGCATCATGGCTTCTTTTTCATCGCTGGGGTTCTTCTTTTTCTTCTGCTCTGGCATTTTTTCATGGATCATGTTTTTTCTCCCACCGTATTCACGGTTGCACACAGGTAAGCATCAAGGCATTGACCGTTTCTAAAAAAAGTGGCGGAAGACTCCTGGCATTGCGGGGAGGAGCCCGCTATTTTTTTAGAAGTTTCCGCCCCCTGTCTCCCGGAGAGGCGGAACAGGGCATACGGCTTAGGGTTTTATTGCCTCGTTTCGGAAGCGTCAATAGAATTGTTTTGGGATATGGCTCATTAATCCGAAAAGGCCACAGCCCGGACATGTAAGGGCAGCCGCAAGATAAGGTGTCAGCAGGGGAAGGCAGGGGGATGTCATGGCAGAAGAAAACGGTCGGCTCCGATACCAGGCAGGACTTCCATATACCGGATACGGAGTCTGAAGGCATGGTCTCCGCTTTCAATGGCCCATATGCGAGGGGCTTTGCTGAGCGAGGTGAGGGCATAGAGGGGGACGCCTCTGTGGATGCGCTCCATGCGCAGGATTTCACCCTGGGCATCCAGAACAAGGCGGGCCCGCAGGTGACGTCCCTCGTGCAGCAAAAATACATCCGGAGCTTCGGAGACAACGGCAGTCCATGGGGGCAGAGGAAATTCACCCGCCAGAAGATGGGTGAATTCTTCCATGCTGAGGGCAAGTCCCAGAGTTTTCCGGGTCAGGGTTTCAAGGGAGCGGGTTTTCTGCTCTTTACCCGTTTCGGCTTCGCGTATCTGAACAAGGCCAGGAGTTGCCAGCATTTCAAAAAGTGGGGTTCCCATGGGGGAGAGAGCTGCCAGGCGGAGGCCCTGGCCTTTTGAGACCAGGCCTGCCAGCTGGAGACTTCCGCCCGGTGGAATGGCGTCCGGAAGGGTGAGCACGGCGCGGGTTGTAAAATGATCGGGAATCCGGGGTTGCGTCTGGAGGGCGGAAGGCAGCTTGCCCGGATCCAGGGGAGTGGGGCGGTGAAGTCCGCATCCTGGCGCAAAAACAGAAACTGCCAGCAGGGCCCAGAGGATCTGGATACTTCGGTTAGGGAAAGGGAAATGGGAAAGAAGGTTCAAGGATTCTGACTCCCCGTTGCCTGCTGCGGATCTGCGAGATTTTTCAGTTTTTCCAGCACCACGGGATCTTCTCTGAAGAAGAGGGATTTCTCATAGGCTTCCCGGGCGGCCTGGATGTCGTCAAGGTGGTGATATACATCCCCCAGATGTTCCAGGATGGTGGGATCCTCAGGAAGAAGGCGAGCGGCCTGTTCCAGATAGGGGAGGGCCTTTTCCGCTTTACCCTGTTTGAAATAGACCCAGCCCATGCTGTCGGTGATATACCCGTCGCCGGGCTTGAGATGCATGGCCCTGCGGATGAGCATTTCCGCTTCGTCCAGCCGGGTCCCCATTTCCGTGAGGGTGTAGCCAAGGTAGTTCAGGGCATTGGCATGATCCGGATTCTGACTGATGAGGATCTCCATCTGGGTGATGGCTTCCTCCTTTTCTCCCATTTTATCGAGAACAACCCCCAGTCTGTACCGGGTATGCGGATCTTCGGGATCCTGTTCAAGGCTGTTTCGGAAAATGTCTGAAGCCTCTTGCAGACGCCCGGCTTCTTCATAGAAGGCGCCGAGATAGAGCCGAAGCGTGGGCTCTTCGGGGTTGGCGGCAAAGGCGGCTTCCAGCATGGCAAGCCCCCGTTCCACTTCCCCGGCCTGCTGATCCATGTAGGCAAGGTGGACAACGGCCTTGCGATAAACGGGGTCTCTGGGATCAATGGAAAGATAATGCCTGCGTGCTTCTTCCAGCATGCCCGCCTCTTCATAGGCCAGCCCGAGGGCATAGCGGATTTCTGCATTTTCAGGGTCACCGGATAAGAGTCCCTGAAGGAGAAAGATAGCGTCCCTGAAACGTTTGTTTTCCATAAAAACGGAAAAAATACGACGGACTGCGGCTTCCCGGAGTTCATCCTCTGCGGCCAGGGAAGCCATGCGGGTGAGGGCGGCTTCCTCTTGTCCCATCTGTCTCAGAAAAAGGGCAAAATCCGTAAGCACTTCTACGGAAGCCGGATCCATCTCAAGCAGCTCTTCGTAGGCCCGGTGGATCCGACTGACCATGGGGTTGTTCTTCTGGGGGGGCATGAGGATTCTTTTACCTGTTTCCAGGTGATCCACATCTTCAAGCAGGGGATTGAGCGCCAGAACCTGCTTGCGCAGCCGGGGGGAAGGAGGTCCGGAATGGCGGACTAAAAGGGCATCCAGGGTGTCGCCTGCCTGGATCTCCACGGAAAGGGAGCGGGTGAGCTTGTGATTAAGGATTTTGATGCGCTCCAGGTAGGGCTCCAGAAGCTGGGGCGCCATCTCAATGACTCTTTCAAAGTTTTCAAGGGCTTCTTCCGGTTTCCCCAGCAGGGAGAGCAATTGTCCGAGGTAATAGTATCCCGCATAATTCTCAGGATACTGAGTCACCAGGCTGCGGTAGATCTGTTCGGCTTGATGCGGTTTTTTCTGGGCCAGGTAGAGATTGCCGAGAATGAGGTAGATCCTTTCCCGGGTGGGGTCCAGGCGGATCACCTCTTCATAGATGGGAATGAGTTCCTGGATGTCCTGCTCCAGCATCTGGCGGATACCGGCAAGGACAATGAGGGTGTCAGGATCCCGGGGATCCAGTTCTCTGGCCCGTTCAATGGCTTGAAGCGCAGCCCTGGGCTGTCCGGCGCGTACGAGAAGGGCGGCCAGCTCCCGCTGGAGAAAGGGAGACTGGGGGTCCAGGGCAGCAGCCTGACGGAGAAAGCCAATGGCTTCCAGAGGGCGGTTGCGATTCAGGCGGATCTGGGCTTCCGTAAAGTAATAATAAGGGGATTCCGATGCCCTGGGTCGCTGTATGACAACTTCTTCGGGCATCTCCGGAGGAAGGGGCTGATGCTGGGCAGGTTCATCCTGCTCCGGAATCGTTGGGGAAATTTTTGCTGTGCATGCAGGGAGAAGAAAAAAGAACAGAAGCACAGAGGCAAGGTGCAGAACCTTTTTCCCGGAATCCGGGCAGTTTGTATGGAAATTACGATGGCGCAGTAGTTTTTGCATACTTTGAAGATCTGCTTTCATGGATTCGTTTTTTTTTGGGGGGCCGACTTGCCCGGACAAAGGGCAGACCGGGCGCATGCCTCAGAATTCAGAGAGCATCGGAGGTGTATACATCAAAATCAGGAAGCTCTTTCTGGAAATAGGTCTGCATTTTCTTGATGATGCCCTTTTCAATCTGCCGGACCCGTTCCCGCGAGATGCCATAGGCCTCGCCGATTTCCTGGAGGGTCACGGGTTCATCGGAAAAAATTCTTTTTTCAAAAATTTCAAGTTCCCGTTCATTGAGCTGGGAAGTGAATGCTGCGATTTTATCGTGAAGCATATTCTCGATCTGCTTGCGTGCCACCTCATCTTCTGCGGAGGTGGCCTCGGAGCCGAGAAAGGACATGCGGTCGGTTTCCGAGTCTTCCCGGACCGGCGCATCCAGGGACAGATCCCAGGCATCCAGGCGCTGGTCCATGTCAATGACTTCTTTCTGGGAAACGCCCAGGCGATCGGCCAGAAGTTTGGGTTTGGGATCAAAGCCCTGGTCAATGAGATTCTGTTTTTCTTTTTTAAGTTTGAAGAAGAGTTTGCGCTGCCCCTGGGTCGTTCCGATTTTTACAAGACGCCAGTTGTCCATGATGAATTTGAGGATGTAGGCCTTGATCCAGAAAGAGGCGTAGTAGGAAAACTTAACACCCTTGTAGGGGTCAAATTTGCGCACAGCCTGCATGAGCCCGATGTTCCCCTCCTGGATGAGATCCAGGAGGTTCTGCATCCAGACGCGCTGAAATTCAAGGGCGATTTTCACCACAAGCCTCAGATTGGCTGTGGTGAGGATATAAGCGGCTTCAGGATCATTGTCTTCCTGCACCCGACGGCCCAGTTCCACTTCTTCTTCACGCGTAAGGAGCTTATATTTACTGATTTCGGAAAGATAGCTCTGAAGGGGATCAATTTTGGCAAGGGCGTTGGCAGACTCTTTTCTGGGTACGGGAAGGTTTCGGTTGGAAGGGGATTTTTTTTGTGCGTTTTTTTCTGTCATGGTGGCATTTCCCGCTGACTGTTGAGCTTTGGGTATAGGCCCGGATCGGAGTTTTCGGAATCCATTGAAGGAGGCTGGTCCGGTTGCCAGAATGGGTATCATCCCATGCCTGCATGCGGATGTAAACCGTACAGCGGATAATGGCTGGGAGAACTGGGCGGCTCCTGAGCCTATCTTTTTTTAATTGTTGCATTTTTTTGTTTTGCATTTTTGATCTTTCCCCATGGGAGAGGCTCGCTTCTGGCATGGAAAGGGGGATTAAGGATTTTTTTTGAGGATACGATGCGCAAAAAATCTGTTGTAAAGAGCATTTTTTTGCTGGACAAGGCAGGCCCCCTCTGCTAGAAAGCGTTTTCGTTATGCGCCAGTAGCTCAGCTGGATAGAGCAACGGACTTCTAATCCGTAGGCCGGGAGTTCGAATCTTCCCTGGCGCGCCATGCGCCTTGAAAAATGGGGTTTTCGAACCTTATTCATAACAGATGGGCGGGAATAACTCAGTGGTAGAGTGCAACCTTGCCAAGGTTGAAGTCGCGGGTTCAAATCCCGTTTCCCGCTCCACATATATTTTTTGTCATACCCTCCCATATGCGGGAATAACTCAGTGGTAGAGTGCAACCTTGCCAAGGTTGAAGTCGCGGGTTCAAATCCCGTTTCCCGCTCCATCCGCATTAAAAGCCTTCTCTTCGGAAGAAGGCTTTTTTATTTCCAGGCCCCGTAGTCAGCCCATCTGAATCCGGCGAGATCGGTTTTTTTCATTCCGCCTCTTCAGAACGGAAGACCTTGGCCGCTTCCACGGCCCGCTCCCAGCCCCGGCAGCGTTTCAGAGCCTCTTTTTTGGGCATCTCCGGCGTAAAGGTCTGAAGGCTTCCTTCCCTCTGAAGTTCCTCTCGGTTTTTCCAGAAGCCAAGGGCCAGTCCCGCAAGGTGGGCCGCACCCAGGGCCGTGCTTTCCACAGAGCCGGGTCGGTCCACGGGAATGCCGAGGATGTCGCTCTGAAACTGCATGAGAAAATTATTTTCAACCGCCCCGCCGTCCACCCGAAGCCTGGGAATGGGGATGCCCGCATCCTTTTCCATGGCAAGCAGCACATCCCGGCTCTGGTAGGCTAAGGATTCCAGCGTGGCGCGGATGAAATGCTCCTTTTGCGTACCCCGTGTGAGCCCGAAAACCGCACCCCGTGCATCCGGATCCCAGTGGGGGGTACCCAATCCCACAAAGGCGGGCACCACATAGACCCCTGCTGTGTCCGGAACGCGACGGGCATAGTCTTCGGATTCCGAGGCATTCCGGAACATGCGCAGGCCGTCCCGCAGCCACTGGATGGCAGAACCTGCCACGAAAACGGAGCCTTCCAGGGCATAGGTCACTTTGCCCTCCACCTCCCAGGCGATGGTGGTGAGCAGCCCGCTCTGGCTTTTAACGGCTTTCTCTCCGGTGTTCATGAGCATGAAGCAGCCCGTGCCATAGGTATTTTTGGCCATGCCCGGCATGTGACAGCCCTGACCGAAAAGGGCGGCCTGCTGGTCTCCGGCCATGCCGGCGATGGGCAGCACATGACCAAAGAGGGTTTCCGGAAGGGTGTGGCCGCAGATGCCGGAAGAAGGAACAATACGGGGCAGCATGGCTTCCGGAATGCCGAGGATGTCAAGGAGATCCCTGTCCCAGCCTTTGGTGTGGATGTTGCACATGAGGGTACGGGAGGCATTGGAAAGGTCGGTGACATGGCTCTTGCCGCCGGTCAGCTTCCAGATGAGCCAGGTGTCGATGGTGCCAAAGAGGATTTCTCCCTTTTTGGCCCTTTCCTGTGCGCCCGGAACCCTGTCAAGGATCCAGCGCACCTTGGTGCCGGAAAAGTAGGGATCCAGAAGAAGGCCGGTGCGCTGCCAGAAAAGGGGTTCATGGCCTGCCTTCCGGAGTTTTTCGCAGATGTCCGCACTCTGTCGGGACTGCCAGACAATGGCCCTGTGGATGGGCCTTCCCGTTGTCGGATCCCAGATCACCGTGGTTTCCCGCTGATTGGTAAGGCCTATGCCCGCAATGCTTTCCCCGCTGACTTCGGGTTTTCCCAGCATTTCCGCCACAACGGCCTGCACTGAGGCCCAGATTTCCATGGCATCCTGTTCCACCCAGCCGGGCTTTGGAAAATGCTGGGTGAATTCCTTCTGGGTGATGTGGAGAATCTCGCTCTCTTTATTAAATAAAAGGGCGCGGGAGCTGGTGGTTCCCTGATCAATGGCAAGGATGTGGGGTTTTTCGCTCATGAAAACTCCGTGAAGGCAGGAGGGGAAGACGGCGGGCAGGGGCCTTTTTTAGATTCAGCAGTCAGAAAACAAAAAAAGCCCCGGAAAAACTTCCGGAGCTTCCCTGAAATTTCTTTTGTGGCGCGCCCGGCACGACTCGAACGTGCGATCTTCGGCTCCGGAGGCCGACGCCTTATCCACTGGGCCACGGGCGCAACAGACGACTAATTAGAAGAAAGGCCTTCGGCTGTCAAGGAATTTTATGGGAACGGAGGAAGCAAGGGGGGCCTCTGAAGAAATAACGGGATTGCACGCATGGGTGGCGGGTCTTCTCCCTTTCCTCTGAAGGTTTTGTGTGAGAAAGAAGAAAGGGAGGCCCAAGGCCGGGCCAGGTATTTTTTTGAATGTCATTATTTTGAAAGCATGAGCCCTCCCAATGGAAAAAACACCCATAGAACTTCTGGCCCCGGCAAAGGATCTTGCCACAGGCCTTGCCGCTCTGCACCATGGTGCGGATGCCGTATATATCGGAGCCGACCGTTTCGGCGCACGGGCCGCCGCAGGCAACTCCATGGCGGATATCGAGGCCCTCTGCCGTCATGCCCACGGCTTTCATGCAAGGGTCTATCTCACCCTCAACACCCTCTTCCATGACAGCGAGCTGGAGGCGGTTTCGGTTCTCGTCCGTGAGGCCTGGAATGCAGGGGTGGATGCCCTCATCGTGCAGGATATGGCCTTTCTGGAGATGGATCTTCCTCCTTTTCCCCTGCATGCCAGCACCCAGATGCACAATATGGATGCAGAACACATCGCCTTTCTCGAAGCCGCAGGTTTTTCCCGGGTGGTGCTGGCCAGAGAGCTGGATCTTGGTGCCATCTCCCGTATCCGGGAGAAGAGCTCCATTGCTCTGGAGGCCTTTGTCCATGGGGCCCTCTGCGTGAGCCATTCGGGGCGCTGCTGGATGAGCCTTGCCATGGGCGGCCGAAGTGCCAACCGGGGCGTCTGCGGTCAGCCCTGCCGCCTGCCCTGGAATCTTGTGGACGAAGGGGGAAGGCTTCGTGCGCAGGATAAGCACCTGCTTTCCTTAAAGGACATGGATCGTTCAGGCGGGCTTGTTTCCCTTCTTGAGGCCGGGGTGACTTCCTTTAAGATTGAGGGCAGGCTCAAGGACGGGGCTTACGTGAAGAATGTCACGGCCTTTTACAGAAAGGCCCTGGACGGGGCCCTGGAAAACTGGAAAAAGGGCAGGCCCGCCTCCCATGGCAGATGTACCTTCTCCTTTACGCCTGATCCCAGAAAAACCTTTCATCGGGGAGCAACGGAGTATTTTCTTTCCGGAAAAAGGGGGGATATCAGCCATATGGATACGCCCAAATCCCTTGGGGAGCCCCTGTGTCCCATCCAGGGCCTTGAGGGGGCTGTTCTTGTGCTGCAAAGGGAGGCGGATCTTGTGCCAGGCGACGGGCTCTGCTTTGTGGATGTAAAGGGCCGGATGCGGGGACTTTCCGTGAACCATTATGAGGGGAAAAAAATAGGGCCTTCGCCCGGTTCCCTGAGTGGTCTTAAGTCTGCGGATGTGGCGGGCCGTATGCTGTACCGGAATCTTGATGTCCGGTTCCGCAGGCTTCTGGATTCGGAAAAAAGCGGGGTGCGCAGGCTGCCCGCAGCCCTTTTGTTCCGGGAGGAGAAGGGGACGTTTTTTCTGGAGATGCGGGATCTTTCTTCGGGTCTTCATGTGACTGTGGGCTTTGAGGGGGAGGCTGAACCTGCCAGAAATCCGGAAACCGGCCGGGAGGTGATCCGGCGTCAGCTGGAAAAGCTCGGGGATACGCCCTTTATCGCGGAAGGGGTGGAAGTGACGGCGGGGAGCTGGTTTTTCCGGGCCTCGGATCTCAATGCCCTGCGCCGCAGGGCGGTGGCAGCCCTCTGGGAGCTGCGTGAAGCTTCCCATGAAAGGGGGTTCCGAAGGACACCTTCTCCGGGTTTTGATTCCTTACCTTATCCGGTGAGGGTGCTGGATGCCTCTTTCAATATCCTCAATGATCTGGCAAGGGCCTTTTACGAAAAACATGGCGCTGAGGTGCTGTCCATGGCCCATGAGAAGGTGGGGATCAGACCCGGAGACCGGGTCATGACCACCCACCACTGTCTGCGCTATACCTTTGGGGCCTGTCCCCGCCACCATGGGGGAGAAAGCAGGGAGAACTGGCGGCTGGAGACAAAGGGGCTTGCCTTTACCCTGGTGTTTGATTGTGCTGCCTGCAGGATGCAGGTTTTTTTGCCTGAAAAACCACAGGATGTGGGTTTGTAAAGATTTTTTTATGATCTTTTTTTCTTCTTTTTTTGAGACCTTTGAGGGCTTTGGGAAGATTCGGAATGCACCTTTCCTGTTGGCTGCAGGGGGACACTTTCTTTTCTCGAATAAAGGAAGAGGAGGAGGCCGCAGAGAAAAAAGGGCAGACTCAGGATTTGTCCCATATGAACAGGAAGGTTAAAGGCCGTTTGCTGGGTCTTGAAGATTTCAAGAAAGATTCTGGCCATGGCCGGGGCCATGAGGGCAAGGGAGGTGAGTCGCCAGGGGATTTTTCCGGCTCCTTTTTTCCAGGTGAGAAAAAGGAGCAGACTGCATCCTGCATAGGCCAGAGACTCGTAAAGCTGTACGGGGTGTCTGGGAAGAAGGTCTACGTGGGTGAAGACCACCCCCCATCCGGACCGGATGGGAATGCCCACCAATTCGGAATTAAAGAAGTTTCCAAGGCGGATAAGGGCAGCCCCCATGCAGCCTGCCACCACAAGGTGATCTGCAAGCCAGGAAAAGGGAGTTTCCCTGTGTTTTCGGCTGTGGAGGTAGAGGGCCAGGAAAAGCCCCAGAATGCCGCCATGGCTGCCAAGCCCCCCTTCCCAGATTTTAAGAATTTCCAAGGGGTTGCTTAAATAAAAAACCGGATCATAAAAAAGGCAGTGGCCGAGGCGGGCACCGATGATGACGCCTGCCATAATGCGATACAAAAGGGGCTCCAGGGCCTCGGGGTTCTTGCCTTCTTTTTTATATACGTGCTGCATCCAGATCATACCGCAGATAAAGGCGGACGCAAAAAAAAGCCCATACCAGCGGATGCTCAAAGGTCCGAAACTGAAGAGAACGGGGTCTGCACTCCAGATTATGGGTGTTGGCACGGGGATGCGCCTCCATAGGTGTTGGTGTGAATTTTTTCACGCATGAGGCTTTCTTCAGGGTGCCCCTTCAGGGTTTCTGCTCCATAGCCAATGGCAAGGATGGCCAGAACTTTCATACTTTCCGGGATGCCAAGGATTCGGCGGGTTTCTTCCTCAGAGCTGATATGGTCGCTGAACAGGCGTTTTCTCACCTGAACCCAGCAGCTTTTAAGCCCTATGGATTCTGCCGCAAGCTGCATGAAGATCATGGCGATGGAGGCGTCTTCCACCCACACATCGCAGCGCTTGGGATCCGCAATGACCACCACGCCCAAGGGGGCTCCGTTGAGAAAGGAGGCGCCATGGGGTTTCACCCGGGACAGTTTGGCAAGAAGGGCAGGCTCTGTCACAAAGATGAATTCCCAGGGGTTGAGATTCCGGGAGGAAGGGCTGCGCAGGGCGGCTTCCTGAAGAAGAAGGATTTTTTCCTTTTCAATGGGCTGGTCCAGAAACCTTCGGATACTGCGGCGTTTGCGAATAAGGTCCATGAACATGGGTATTCTCCATTGTTTTTCCGGTTTGGATATGAAAAAGGACAGGGACATGAGAGACTTGGGGAACCTCAGGCTTGGGGGACGTTTGGGATTCCGTGGCAGAGGATGTAGGAAATCTGCGGGCTTTTTGTCAAGGAGGGTTTTTTTCTTTTCATATAAGCAGGCGGAGGGGTTTAAGCCCTGAAATCCTGAAGGCACCAAGTGAAAAGAATCTCCCGCTGGGCGGTAAGGCCTTGGGGGAGGAGATGCCTTCGGCCTGAGGCTCTGGCTTTTGATTTTTTGTGAAAAAAAGGCGGGTGCATGCCGATGGAGCTGACTCTTGATGGCATTCCTGTGGATGTCACATTCAAGAAAATCAAAAACATGCATCTTAAAGTGCATGCTCCCGAAGGGCGGGTGACGCTTTCCGTTCCTCTGGGTATGGGATCGGAGGATGTGCGCAGTTTTGCCATGTCCCGCCTGGGCTGGATCCGGAAAAACCGGGAGAAAATGCGGGCCCGGCCAAGGGAGATCTGCTATGGCTATGAGGAGGGGGAGAGGCATTTTTTCTGGGGGATTCCCTGTGTGCTGAAGATCTGTGAAAGCCCCAAGGCTGCCACGGTGATTCTGGATGGCGATAAGGTGCACCTCCAAGTGCGGCCTGGTGCGGGGAGGAGGCAGCGGGCCGCCTGCCTGGAGGCTTGGTCCCGAATGATATTGCGGGAGGCCGCCCTTCCGCTCCTTGCAAAATGGGAAGCCCGGATGGGCGTGAAGGTGGAAAGGCTTTTTATCCGGCAGATGAAAACCCGCTGGGGTAGCTGCAACTGGCGGGCGGGTAGCATACGCCTGAATACGGAGCTTGTGAGAAGGCCTGTGGGATGTCTTGAGTATGTGATTGTGCATGAACTGGTTCATTTGCTGGAGCCCTCCCACAATGCCCGGTTCAGGGCTTTGATGGATGCGTTTCTTCCCCAGTGGAAGTCCCTTAAAGTGCTTTTGAATCAGCCTTTGCAGGCGCAGGAGGGGATGGAGAGGCTGTCTGTACTCTGTCCAGGTGATGTGTATTCGGAGCCATGAAAGGAGAGAATGGATGAAAACGCGCATTACGGAAAAGCTTGGAATTCAGCATCCCATTGTCCAGGGAGGGATGCAGTGGGTGGGAACGGCGGAGCTTGCCGCAGCGGTTTCCAATGCGGGTGGGCTTGGTATTCTCACGGCCCTTATCTCTCCGGATCCGGAATCCCTTGGCCGTGAGATCGAAAGGCTTTCGTATATGACGGCTAAGCCCTTTGCCGTGAACCTCACCCTGCTGCCGACCCTGAAACCGGTTCCTTACATGGAGTATGCACGGATCATCGTGGAAAAGGGGGTGAGGATTGTGGAGACCGCAGGGAGAAGTCCTGAGGAATTTCTGCCCCTTTTCAAAGATGCGGGCATCACGGTGATCCACAAATGCACCTCCGTGCGTCATGCCCTGAAGGCCCAGAAAATGGGCTGCGACATTGTGAGTGTGGATGGCTTTGAGTGCGCAGGTCATCCGGGAGAAGAGGACATTCCAGGTCTTGTGCTTCTGCCTCTGGCTGCAGATCAGTTGGAGATTCCCATTCTTGCCTCAGGGGGTTTTGCCGATGGCCGCGGCCTTGTGGCGGCCCTGGCCCTGGGGGCCGATGGGATCAATATGGGCACCCGTTTTCTTGCAACCCAGGAAGCGCCTGTGCACCCCAACATCAAAGAGGCCCTTGTGAATGCCAACGAGCAAAAGACGGCTCTGATTTTCAGGACTCTCCATAATACGGCAAGGATATTCAGAAACCGCCTTGCCGAGGAGATCATGGCCCTGGAAGCCAGGGGAGGCGTGACCATTGAGGAGCTGGCCCCCCTGGTGGCGGGAAAACGGGGGGAAAAGGCTCTGAAAGAAGGGGATGTGGACGGGGGGGTATGGGCGGCGAGTCCCGTTGCAGGCCTGATCCGGGATATTCCAACGGTCAGGGAGCTTATGGATCGCATCATTGCTGAGGCGGAGACGCTGATTCAAAAGCGCCTGATTGGTCTGGTGGGCTCCCTGCCCTGATAGGGAGGGGAGGCTTCGTTTTGTGATTTTCAGAGCGCGTTTTTTTTCTTCTTATGCCTTGATATTTCAGGAAGGTATGGGCTAAGGTTTTTTCCATAACGCTGTCTGGCTTTCCTGGCCTCCATGCGTTCCTCTGCTCCGAGCCCGGAGACCTAAAAGGCGTCGGCCCGCCTCATGGCCTCGGGACGGGGTGCAGCTGGAAACGGTTGCGCCACCCTGCTGGAAAGGAGTTTTTCCCCAAGGCCGGTCTTTCCCCAAGGAAAGGAGGATCGCCATGTCCGATCGCATCCTTCGCATTGACATGACTTCCGGATCCGCAGTTTTTGAACCCGTCCCCGAAGCCTGGGCAGGCCTCGGAGGCCGGGGACTCACCTCGGCCATTGTGGCTGCGGAAGTCCCTCCCACCTGTCATCCCCTTGGTAAGCAGAATAAGCTTGTGTTTGCGCCAGGGCTTCTTTCCGGCACTCGTGCTGCCAATTCCGGCCGTCTTTCCGCAGGCGCCAAAAGTCCCCTTACCGGCACCATCAAAGAGAGCAATGCCGGAGGTACCGCCGCCCGGATGCTGGCCCTCATGGGGATCAAGGCCATCATTGTTGAGGGCATGGCGGAGGACAAAAAATGGTTCGGCATCCATGTTTCCCATGACAAGGTGCGCATTGCGCCCACAGATCTTGGCGGGCTTGGAAATTTTGCCCTTGTGGAAAAGCTTGGCGCTCAGGAAGGGGAAAAGGCAGGAGTTCTGTCCATCGGCCCTGCCGGAGAAATGCGCATGGCGTCTGCCAATATTTCGGTGAAAGATCCTCAGGGGCGGGTGCGGAGTCTCGGACGCGGCGGACTTGGGGCTGTCATGGGTTCTAAAGGAGTAAAATACATCTCCATTGACCCGGGTAATGCGCCAGGCATCACCTATGCCCATGAAGAGGCCTTTAAGGAGGCCGCCAAGGTTTTCGCCAAAGCCCTTACGGATCATCCCGTCAGTGGTCAGGGCCTTCCCACCTATGGCACCAATATTCTTTTGAATGTACTCCACGAAGCCGGAGGGCTTCCCACCCGGAACTTCCGGACAGGCAGCTTTGACGGGCACGAGGGGATTTCCGGAGAAACCATGCATGCCCGCATTGAGGCCCGGGGTGGTGCGGGTCGGGTGCGCCATGCCTGTCATCCTGGTTGTCTTATCCAGTGCTCCCAGGTTTATCCGGACAAAGAGGGCAAGGTTCTCACCAGCGGTTTTGAGTATGAGAGCATCTGGGCCATGGGGGCCAACTGCGCCATTGATGATCTCGACAGTCTGGCTGAGGCGGATCGCATGCTTGACGACCTGGGTATGGACACCATTGAGTTCGGCGTTACCCTGGGAGTTGCCATGGAAGCGGGTCTGCTGCCCTTTGGTGACGCTGCGGGGATGCTGCGCATTCTGAAAGAGGATATTGCCACGGGATCTCCCCTGGGACGGCTTTTCGGAGCCGGAGCCGCCTGTCTTGGCAAGGCCTATGGCATGCGCCGGGTGCCTGTGGTCAAGGGGCAGGCCATTCCCGCTTACGACCCGAGATCCGTGAGGGGCATGGGTATTACCTATGCAACATCGACCATGGGGGCGGATCACACCGCAGGCTACACGGTGGCCACCAATATCCTCAATGTGGGCGGCAGTGTGGATCCCCTTAAAAATGAGGGGCAGATGGAATTGTCCCGTAATCTTCAGATTGCCACGGCCGCCATTGATTCCACAGGACTCTGTCTCTTTGTGGCCTTCCCCGTTCTGGATATTCCCGAAGCCTTCAATGCGGTGGTGGACATGCTCAATGCCCGTTTCGGTCTTTCCCTCACGGGCGATGACGTTTCTTCCCTGGGGAGCAGTATCCTGAAAATGGAGCGGGAGTTCAATCGCAAAGCCGGATTCAATGAGGCTTCCGACAGGCTTCCGGAGTTTTTCAGCGAGGAAACCCTGCCACCCCACAATACCATCTGGGATGTGAGTGACGCGGAGATGGATACTTTCTGGAATTTTTAACCCACATCGTCCTTTGTGAGCCGATGTTTTTGCGGGTGCCTCGTCATTTCGGCAGTAGGGGGCACCCGTTTTTTCGTGGGAGAGGTACCATGGAAATTCAGATCCGGCTTTTTGCCGGTTTCCGGGAAGGCCGTTTCCGGGAAAGAGCCATGGCCTGGGAAAGGGGCATGACCCCCCGCAGGCTGGCGGCTTTTCTCGAGATTCCCATGGAGACCGTGGGCATTGTCTTTGTCAATGGCCGTCATGCGGACCCGGATGCCCCGCTTCTTGCGGGCGATGTCCTTTCCCTTTTTCCCCTGGTGGGGGGTGGGTGATGGATGTGAAAGACTGGCTTCAGGACAAGGGGGAGGCGGGGATTCTCTCCTTTGAAAGACAAGAGGCGATGCAGATCCTTTTTAACCTGGATGCCCGGATGGCCGAAGGCAGGATTCTGGATGCGGGGCTCATGCCGGAACGCTATGCCCGCAATCCCTGGAATGCGGCGGATCAGAAAAGGCTCCATGGCAGCACCCTTGCCGTTGTGGGTTGCGGTGCGTTGGGTTCTGCCCTGGTGGAGCAGTTTCTCCGTCTGGGGGCGGGAACCCTTAAGGTCATGGATCCCGATGTCTTTTCTCCTTCCAACCTCAACCGTCAGATCTTTCTTACCCGGGAGGACCTGGGACGATCCAAGGTAGCGGTGGCGGCTCAAAGGGCCCAGGCGGTGAATCCTGCGCTGCGCTTTGTGCCGTTTCAGGCTTTTTTCGGAAAAGATTCGGCGGAGACTTTTTTAGAGGATGCGGATCTGGTGCTGGACGCCCTGGACAATATTCCTGACCGCCTTTTTCTGGAAAAAATCTGTGGCGAGAAGGATCTTCCCCTGATCCATGGCGCCGTGTCCGGATGGGCCGGGCAGGTGGGGGTGGTGCTTCCTGGCTCGGGCCTTCTGGACGGCATTTACAAAAGTTCTGGAGGTGGGGGTGGCGGAGCGGCGGGAAATCCTGTGTTCGGGGTTTTTGCCACAGCGGCTCTGCAGGCGGCCCTTGCCTGTCGTACCCTGCTTGGAAAGGAGGGCGGGAGCGGAGAAAGGCACTGGTTTCTTGATTTTTTAGGGCCGGAATGGGTGGCCATGGACTGAAGGGGGTTTCAGGAAAATAAAAAGGGTCTGAGGTTTTCACCTCAGACCCTGATCTTTATTTTGGTAGCGGGGGCTGGATTCGAACCAACGACCTTCGGGTTATGAGCCCGACGAGCTACCAGACTGCTCCACCCCGCAGCAACGAAAAACAGAATACAGATCCTGCTCTTTAAAGTCAAATTCTTTTTTTAAATAAATCGTTTCCATTTTATGTTTTTTCCAGATGCTCCCGGATTTTCTGGCAGAGGGCGTCTGGGGATTCCCCTCCGGCCAGGGGAACGAGGAGCTGTTTCTGCCGGGAGCTATGGCCGGAAACAAGACAGAGGGAGGAGGGCGGCCGTCGGATCATTTTTGCGATGAACTGGATGCAGGCCTCGTTGGCGGCCCCGTCCACGGGCGGAGCCTTGATGCGGATTTTAAGCGCATTGCCGTGCAGCCCCAGGATTTCGTTTTTGGAAGCCTTGGGCTGCACAAAAAGGGCAATCCGAACGCCTTCCTTGCAGAGGGAAAGAAAATCCGCCATGGGCTTTCAATCCTATGCCACTCCGAGGGAGACCCGGATGTGGTTTTTTAAGGTTTCATAGTCCCGTGTCACAGGAAACTGGGGGTAGTCCGCCACCACATTGTCCGGAGGCTGGAAGAAAAAGCCGAAGTCAGCGGCTTCCAGCATACCCACGTCGTTGTAGGAATCTCCGAAGGCCAGCACCGTATAGTCGAGGCTTTTCAGGGCATGCACGGTTTTGCGTTTGGCATCTTTCTGGCGCAGCCTGTAGTTTGTGATCTGGCCATCTGCGGCCACTTCCAGTTCATGGCAGAAGAGGGTGGGCTGGTTCAGTTTTGCCATGAGGGGGGCTGCAAACTGTAAAAAGGTGTCGGAAACCACGATGAGCTGACTTTTTTCCCGGAGCCAGCCGACGAAATCCGCAGCACCGGGCAAAGGCTCCATGGTGGCAATGACGGCCTGAATGTCCTGAAGTTTCAGACCATGGGCGTCCAGCACCTTGAGGCGATGGGTCATGAGCTGGTCATAGTCGGAAATATCCCTTGTGGTGAGCCGCAGCTCCTCAATGCCTGTGCGCTCGGCCACATTGATCCAGATTTCCGGAATAAAAACGCCTTCAAGATCCGAACAGATGATATGCATGACAGCTTTCTCCTGGGATGGGTGGGTTGATAGGCACGCTTTTCCACATGGGGTTTATGGTCTGCCGTTGGCGCTGGGATCTTCAATGCGGATGAGTACGGGATCCCGGCAGACTTCGGGCAGGGCCCGGATTTCCTCAAGGGCCCTGCACATGTCGGCTTCTCTGGCGCGGTGGGTCATGAAGACCAGGGGAACGGCATCGGAAACGTGGCGTTCTTTCTGATGGACACTCATGATGCTGATGTTGTGCTGGCCGAGAATGCCGGAAACCCTGGAAAGCACGCCTGGACGATCCGCTGCGGCCACGCGGAAGTAATAGTGGGTCCGGATTTCGGATATGGGCATGACGGGAATTCTGCGGATGCTGCCGGAAAGATAACCAAGGGCCGGAAGGCGGGAGCCATCGGAGCGACCCATGTCCCGGGCGATGTCCGCGAGATCCGCCACCACGGCACTGGCCGTTGGCATCATGCCCGCTCCGTGGCCGTAGAGCATCATTTCTTCCACAGCGTCACCGTAAACGCTGACAGCGTTTAAGGATCCATTCACCTGAGAGAGGAGGCAGTCTGTCGGGATCATGGCCGGATGGATGCGGGCTTCCACACGATCACCGTGATTTTTGGCAATGGCAAGAAGCTTGATGCGGTATCCAAACTGATCCGCATAGAGGATGTCCATGGCTTCGATGCGGGAGATACCCTCCACATAGACGCCTTCAAAATCAATTTCCATGCCAAAGGCAATGGCCGCGAGAATGGCAAGCTTGTGGGCTGCGTCAAAGCCTTCAATGTCAAGGGTGGGGTCGGCTTCGGCAAAGCCCTTGGCCTGGGCCTGGCCCAGGGCTTCCTCAAAGGAGAGGCCAAGACGGGTGATCTCGGAGAGGATATAGTTGCAGGTGCCGTTGAGGATGCCGGTCATGGCGGTGATCCGGTTGGCCACAAGGTTTTCCCTTAAGGTCTTAATGATGGGCATGCACCCGCCCACACTGGCTTCATAGGCGATGGTGACACCCTTGGCCGCAGCTTCGGCAAAGAGGCTGTTGCCGTCCAGGGCCAGGAGCTTTTTGTTGGCCGTGACTACATGTTTTCCTGCCTGGATGGCCCTTTGGATGACATCCTTGGCAAAACCGACGCCGCCCACCATTTCCACCACCACGTCAATCTCGGGATCTGAAAGAATTTCGGAGGCATCGGTGGTGAAAACCCCTTCGTCAAAGGTGACAGAGCGTTTTCTTTGGGTATCGGTGTCCGCCACTTTTTTCAGGACAAGTTCCATGCCGAGGCGATCTCTGAGAAGTTTCTGCTGGCCCAGAAGGATGCGGGCGACGCCTTCGCCTACGGTGCCGCATCCGATCAGGCCGATCTGCATCCGTTTCATCAAAACTCCAGTGGGGTAAGGGGTGATGCCGGGGGGCCTTTGGGCTGTATTCCGTATCCGCAGGGCACAGGCAAAAGGTCCGGGGCCGGATAAAAAGGCCCGCCGGTTTCAGGCTAACTACAATAGCTTATACGTAAATGTCAAAAATTGTTTTGACTTTAAACGGTTGCAGGGGTAATTTTTCAAGGTTTTCATATCTGTTTTTGCTGGCGGGAGCAGGATGGGGAAGGCACCTATATCCCAGGTTTCAAAGGGCAAAAACAGAATTTTTGACTATGCCGTTTCTATTATTTTTATGGATCAACCTGCAAGAGGATTTCCATGACCAAACCCCTGACCTATGCGGATGCCGGTGTCGATATCGATAAGGCCAACAGCCTTGTACAAACCATCAAAAAGCTTGCCAACAATACGCCGCGATCCGGAGTGATGGGAGAAATCGGCGGATTTGGAGGTCTTTTTTCCCTGAACCTGGGAGAGATCAAAAGACCTGTACTGGTCAGTTCCACCGACGGTGTGGGCACGAAGCTCAAGATTGCCTTTATGATGCAAAGGCATGACACCATCGGTATCGACCTTGTGGCCATGTGCGTGAACGACATTCTGGTGCAGGGAGCCAAGCCCCTTTTCTTTCTCGATTACTTTTCCATCGGAAAACTGGAAAATGAGGTGGCTGCTGCTGTGATCCAGGGGGTGGCCGAGGGCTGCCGTCAGGCCCAGTGCGCCCTTATTGGCGGAGAAACGGCAGAAATGCCGGGGCTTTACAGCGATGGCGAGTATGACCTTGCGGGTTTTGCCGTGGGGCTTGTGGACAATGAGAAGATCATTGACGGATCTTTCATCCGGGGCGGGCATCAGTTGGTGGGCATTGCCTCCAGTGGCGTACATTCCAACGGGTTTTCCTTGGTGCGCAAAATCTGTTTTGATACCCTGGGCCTTACCGTGGATTCTCCTGTGGAAAGTCTCGGGGGCACCCTTGGCGAGGTGCTGCTCACCCCCACCCGGATTTATGTGGACTCCGTTCTTTCCCTGATCAAGGATCAGCCGGTTCATGGTCTGGCCCATATCACCGGCGGCGGCATCACGGAAAACATTGTCCGTGTTCTTCCCCAGGCCTGCAAGGTGCGTATCCGAAAGGGAAGCTGGAACATCCCGCCTGTGTTCACCTTCCTCCAGGAGGCGGGCGGAGTTGAGATTCATGAGATGCACCGCACCTTTAACATGGGTATCGGCATGATTGCGGTGGTGCCGGAAAACGCCACAGCGGATGTGATGGACCGTTTGCGTATTCTCGGAGAAAAGGCCTTTGTGATCGGCGATGTGGTGCAGCGGCAGGGGGATGAACCCCAAGTGGCCTGGATCGACTAGAATTTTTGTGTGCAATACGGATGACCGGGATCCGCCTTGGGCAGGATTGCCGGTCATTTTCATTTTGAAAGGTAGAGAATGCGTATTCTGGGAATCGAATCTTCCTGTGATGAAACCGCGGCTAGTGTTGTGGAAGACGGGATTCGGATACTGAGCTCGGAAGTGGCTTCCCAGGTGGCGATCCATCACCGCTACGGGGGCGTTGTGCCGGAGCTGGCTTCCCGTCGCCATGTGGAGGCCATCTGTCCTGTGGTGGAGGCGGCTCTGATGGGCTGTGGCATGAAAGTCAGGGATCTGGATGCCGTGGCTGTCACCCAGGGGCCGGGTCTGGTGGGAGCCCTTCTGGTGGGGTTTGGGTTCGGAAGAGCCCTGGCCTTTGGTGCGGGTCTTCCCTGTGTGGGGGTGAACCACCTTCTGGGCCATGTACACTCCGTGTTTCTGGAGGCGGACAGAAAGCCACCCGTCTATCCCTTTGTGGCCTTGGTGGTGTCCGGCGGTCACACAGCCCTTTACCATGTACCCGATCCCCTGACCCTGCGGCTTCTGGGGCAGACACGGGATGACGCTGCAGGAGAAGCCTATGACAAGGTGGCCAAGCTGATGGGTCTGGGGTATCCCGGTGGCGCGGTGGTGGATGGTATGGCTGCGGAAGGCAGGAGCGCCGGTATTTCCTTTCCCCGAGCCTTTCTCGATAAGGAGGGGCTTGATTTCAGTTTCAGTGGTCTCAAGTCCGCCGTAGCCCGCTATCTTACAGAAGACGGAGGAAAAACACCCAGGGTGGATATTGCAGCTGCCTTTCAGGAAGCCGTGGTGGAGGTGCTGGTCACCAAGGCTTTCCTGGCTGTGAAAAGGATGGGATGCCGGGATCTCATCATTGTGGGGGGCGTGGCGGCCAACCGGGGCCTGAAACAGAGGGCTGGGGAGGAGGCCCGACGTCAGGATGTCCGCCTGCATGTGCCCTCGCCTTCCCTGTGCGGAGATAATGCCGCCATGATTGCGGCTGCGGGGTATCATTATCTGAAGGCCGGAAAAATGCTGGCCCTGGAAGGGGATGTCTTTTCCAGGGCCACGGATCCGGAGCGTCAGGGGGTTCTTCATCGTTGAATCTTAAAAAAAATGTTCCATACCTCTGGAGGGCATGATCACCCAAGGGGTACCGCAGACTGAATGGTTTTGCGGAATTTGAGATAATCCTCTGCGCTTTTTTCCGGTGCTTCCATCATGGGCAGATGACCGATTCCCTCCATGAGAACACGTCTGGAGTTGGGAAGGAGCTCATGGAGCAGATCCGCATTGCCGGGATGCAGCACCCGGTCTTTGTTGCCCCAGACAATGAGGCTTGGGATATCCAGCCCACGGATATCCTCTGTGATGTCATGACTTTGAATGTCGGTGAATACCTGTTTTTCGATGCTGGCGTTGGCCATACGTTCCCTTGCGATGAGTTTGAGAAAGGCCTTGGGCGTGAAGGGGGGCTTTTCCATGACAAGGGAAACCAGGGCTACGACATCTTCTTCCCTCTCGAGAACCAGGGGATTGAGAGCCTGGGGATTTTTTTCCAGTTCTTTCCAGATATCCGCCACGGGCCCTTTCCAGAGTCCTCCGGGTGCCAGAAGCCAGAGGCTTTCCACACTATCCGGGTATAGTTGAGCATACACAAGGGCGATCTGTCCGCCCATGGAATTGCCCCCAAGATGCACCTTGGAAATTCCTAAGGCCAAGGCGAGTTCATGCAGCCGTTTTGCCTGTTCTGTGGGCGTGTAAGAAGCCCCTTTGGGTTTGGCGGATTCCCCGAATCCCGTATGATCCGGAATGATGACCCGGTAGTGGGGGGTGAGGAAGCGGGCGATGCGTGTGAAATTGTCCTTGTTGGCACCAAAGCCGTGGAGAAGCATCAGGGGTTCTCCCTGCCCACCTTCAAGAAAAACGTAGTGCAGATCCCTTCCAAAATGGATTTCCTTTCGCACAAGACCTGCCTGCTTACGTTCCGCGTCGAGGGCGAACATGAGGACCTTGGCGGGAAAAAAATGGATGAAAACAAGAAGACAGGTGACAAGGGCTGCCACGGCCAGCAGAATGAAACGCAGGGCTTTCAATTTCCAAACTCCTTTACCCAATCATGGATGGGTGGGGTGGGGTCCATGGTTTTGGGATCCGGTTGACCCTTGCCCCGTGAATACGTATATTTAGAACCGTGAAGATTTTTAATGGACCACTTTGCCCGGATTATTGTGCAAAGGATTCAGAAAAAATGGGAGGTTCCATGCTGCCAGCCATTGATTCCGGAGTTCAGGCCATGAAAGCCATTGGCACCCGTTTTTCCGTCACAGCCCACAACGTGGCCCATGCCAGTACCGATGGCTTTCTTCCGAAGAGAGGCCTCCTTGTGGAAGGACAGAAAGGCGCTGGACCTGCGGTGCAGATCCAGTCCAGGGAGATTCTGTCCCCATCTTTGCCTGCCTTGTCAGAAGTCCGTCCGGAACAAGAATCCCTGACACTTCCTTCCCAGACCGATCTTGGGGTGGAGATGACTCACAGTATCCGGGACACCAGAGCCTATGGGGCCAATGCCCGTCAGCTCCGCACGGCCGATGACATGCTGGGAAGTCTTCTTTCCATCAGGGAATGATTTTTTCGCTTCTTCGGTTTTCCATCCGTCCCGTTTGCTCGGATATGGAACGATAATCATAGTAATTGGTTGTGCCTCCGCCCCGGGTATTCCCTCCGGGGCGGTTTGTGTTTTTGCGCCAGGTGGGATGGTTGATTTTTTTCTGCTCTCGGATTTCATAGCCTGGATAATTGGCGCGATTGGCGGGTGGCGTCCAATCCGGGCTGGGGTGCCGAGGGATTTCTTGGGCAGACAGGATGGCAGGAACAAGAAAGAGCGACAAGGCCTGTATGGCCAGGATGCGGAGGATATGCTTTGTATGGATATGCATGGGCTTTCTCCTTTTCGGAAGGGAGCTGCGTGCAGATCAGGCATTTTTCTGTTCGACGGTATGGACTTTTTTCTTTAAGAATAAAAAAAGCCCCAGGTCTTGTTTCGGTTGTTGAACGCAGGGGCTCTTTGGTATTGGCTGAATTTTTGCATATTTTCTGTAAAGCTGGCTGCGGATACACAACATCAGAAAACCGGCCGAAAATCAACCCATACCTTTTTTCTTTGATGGAAGGGTGGTCATGCCCCTGAGTATTATGTGGATTCCTGAAAACACACAGAGCATACCCCTTTTGTCTTCCTTTCTGGATCCGGAAAAGGTTGAGCTTCTGGTATACCCTCCCGGAAGTGCGGAGCCCTTTGCCTGGAATGCGGATCTTGTGATCTGGCAGATGCCCTCGGATCCTGGATTGGCGAAGGCTCTGATCCACCGTGTCCGCAGTCTTTCTTCCCAATGCGACCTTGTGATCCTTGGGAAACCGGAGCAGGAAGAGGACATGCTTTTTTGCATGGACAGAGGGGCTGTGGATCTTCTTTTTCTGCCCCTGAGATTCCAGGATGTGAGGGCGCTTTTGCGTCGCCATGGGCAGCGCAGGCAAAAGGATCGGGAGCTGCGTCGGTTGGAAGGTTTTTTCCACAATGCGCCCTGTTATATCACCATACAGGGGAAAGAATGCAACATTCGCGCAGTGAATCGTCGATTTGTCCAGGATTTCGGAGTGAAGGTGGGGCTGCCTTGCTACATGGTGTACCGGGATGATCCTCAGGTGCGGTCTGCACCCTGTCCCAACTGTCCTTTGAAAAAAAGCATCCAGGACGGGGCCATGCACCAGTCTGAAATGGTGATGACGAACCGGAGAGGGGAAGAGGTGCGGCTTCTTGTCTGGACAGCGCCCATCCATGATGAAAACGGTTCCTTTCAGGAAATCATGATGGTGAGCACGGATGTCACCAATTTCCATAAGGAGAGGGAGCATCTTTCCCACCTCGGTCTCATGATCAGCACCCTGTCCCACAGCATCAAGGGGCTTCTCACGGGCATGGACGGGGGGCTTTATCTCATGAGCTCCGGTTTCCGTAAAAAAAGTACGGAAGAAATGGAAGAAGGCTTTGAAGCGGTTAAGCACATCACAGCCCGTCTGCGCAGTCTGGTGCTGGACATCCTGCTCTATGCGAAAGACAGACCCCTCGACTGGGAGCGTGTGGATGCTTTGAGTTTTCTTGAAGATGTGTTTCAGACCATGGCCCCCCGCATCCGGGTGCAGGGGATACATTTTGTCTCCTCATTTGATTCCGGTCTTGATTTTTTCGAGGTGGATGCGGGGATTTTCAGGACAGCCCTTATCAATCTTCTGGAAAACGCCCTGGATGCCTGTGTGTCGGATACGGAAAAAGAAGGTCACCGCATTGAAATGTTCGGCCGGGAATCGGATGATGGCAATGAAGTATACATTGAGATCCGGGATAACGGGGTCGGCATGGATGAAGAAACCCGAAGGCGCATGTTCACCATCTTTTTTTCCTCCAAGGGCCGCAGCGGAACGGGCCTGGGGCTTTTCATCACCAGCCGTATCATTCACCAGCACGGCGGGTCCATCCGGGTGCAGTCTGCGCCTGGAGAGGGCACAACCTTTGTCCTTTCCATGCCCAAGATCCTGGGGGATACGGCCAGGGGAAGCCGTGCCCTGTCTTCCTGAACTGGAGTCCTGAAAAGCGTACTTTTCCATTTTTGTCCGAAAATTCAGTCTTGTTCAGAGGCTTTCTGAATGGGATTGGTCCCTTTCCCCTGTCCTGATTTTTTTTGACGCAGAATATCCAGAAAAGTCCCTTCCTCTGCCATCGTTATAAAAAGATCACGCTGAATTTTTCCCATGGGTTTTGGAAATCAAGGGCAGCCCCTGAGGTTTAAAGAACCATGGCCCGTAAATTGCTTTTCTTCTGGCCTATCACGAGTGGCGTTTGCAGGGGAAACCGGATGGGGCTCTTCCTGCATCCCATCCAGCCGGTGGCCCTTCAAAGTCCATCGAACTTTCTGAGGAGATGCGCCGATGATGCATACTGAAAACATGAATGAAAATCTGACCGAAACCACAGCCTGGGACTGGCAGGTCGGCCTGCGTGTTGTGGCGGATCTGCACCAGTGGAAAGAAACCTACGGCTATGTGGAAGAACCTGTCATGGAACCCAACGGCGAAGAGGCCGCAGCCGTTGTGCGCGTGGATGAGGGCGAGTATTCCGTTGTGCGGAACGGGGATCTCTGGGAAGGGCGCTGGGACAGGATCTGGAAGCTTCGCTATGGGGCGGATCACCGTCTTTCCTGCCTGGCATCCGAAGTGGGGGCCTGGTCTGTGGTGGTGGATGGAGAGTCCTGGGAAGAGAGTTTTGATTTTCTCTGGTCTCCCCTGCAAAGTGCCGATGGCAGGCACATTGCCGTCTCGGTGCAGCAGGGGCGGCAGTATGGGGCGCTTCTGGACGGTGTGCCCTGGGAAAAGACCTTTTTCACCATCAACGATCTCGTCATGGCTCCCGGAGGCGATGCTGTGGCTGCCGTGGTGCAGACCGTGGCCCTGCAGGAAGGGGATATTGAAAAATTCCAGAGCGGCTGCTTCACCGTGGCGGTGAACGGGGAGCCCTGGCACCAGAATTTTGTGAATCTCTGGGATGTGCGTTTTTCTCCGGACGGAAATCACATTGCCGCAGCGGCCCGCTCCACGCTCTATGATTATACGGTGGTGGTGGATGGCAAAAGCTGGGGGGAGCGGTTTGACGGTGTCTGGGAACCCCTGTTTCTGAAGGATGGCCGGGTGGCGGTTCCTGCCCGCTCCGGAGGCAAGTGGCGTCTGGTGGTGAACGGGGAGCCCCTCTGGAATGAATCCTTTGTACAGCTCTGGCAGCTCACCGAACATCCGGGAACAGGAAGGCTTGCCGGGATCTGCGCCTCGGATTTCGGGAAATGGACTCTGGCGGATGGGGGACGGATCTGGAAGCAGAGTTTTGGGGATATGGTGATGGATCCTGTGTTCAGCCCCGATGGCAGACGTCTGGCCTGTACGGGGAAAAGAGATCAGCACTGGACCGTACTCTGTGAGGATACTCCCTGGGACTGCCGTTTTGAGCAGATCTGGGCTCCTGTGTTCTCCCCCGATGGGGAGCGTCTTGGATGCCGCGTTCGGCACAAGGGTGCCTTTGCCGTATATGTGGACGGAAAAGCCCTGGCTTCGGGCCTCGCCTTTGCCTGGGACCCTGTGTTCAGCCCGGATGGCAGACGTGTGCTGATCCGTGGCATTGGTGGCGAGGGCGCCCTTGCCGGTAAGATTTTCCGGGAAGTTCTGGAAATCGGATAGGGGCTTGTTGAAGGCCTTGCACAAAGGCTTTCAGGCCCGGATGTTGACATAAGGAGGCTCCATGACCCTGCAAACCCTGTATGCCCTTGCGGCTGGGCCGCTGGCTCTTCTGGCCATCTCCGCATTTGTCCTTGGCTGCGTTTACCGCATTGTCACGGCTTTCCGGCAGACGGCATCGGACCGGATGGTTCTTTACTATTTTCATCCCCGCTATGCCCTGAGATCCATCCTCCGCTGGCTGACACCCTATGCCACGGTGAACATGCGCCGCCATCCCGTGATGACGGCGGTCACCTTTGTTTTTCATTTCGGCATGGTGCTCATGCCCTTTTTCATCTTCGGCCACATGATTCTCGTGTATGAGGCCTTTGGCCTGTCCTGGCCCACCCTCCCCGATGTTCTTGTGGAGGCCCTGGCCTGGGCTGTGCTGCTGGCCCTTTGTTTTTTTGCGGGAAGAAGAATTCTTCTGCCGGAGGTGCGGTATCTGACGACACTTTCGGATTTTCTCATTCTTCTCCTGATCGCCCTGCCTTTTCTCACGGGAATCTGGGCCTACAGGGGCTGGTGGGGAGCGGAATGGGCCACGGTGTTTCACATCCTTTCCGGGGAAGTGCTTCTGGTGGCCATTCCCTTTACCCGACTGGGGCATATGGTTTCATTTTTCATGACGCGTGGCTATATGGGCTCTGAATTCGGCGGCATCCGCCATGCCCGGGACTGGTAAGGGAGGCATCATGGCACAAGAGGGAACCAAGACAGCAAAAACCATTGTGGATGAGGGGATTGAGGCGGGCCTTGCCCGTCTCACGCCGGAGCGCATTGAGGCGGTGATCCAGCGGGTGCTGAACCGGGAGGCGGGTGCTCGTCTGAAAACCTATGCCCGAACCTGCGTGCACTGCGGCCTCTGCTCCGATGCCTGTCATCACTTTGTCTCCATGAACCGGGACCCGAAACTTTCGCCTGCGGGCAAGGTGAAGCGGACCATTGGAGTCATGCTGCAGAAAAAGGGACGGGTATCCACTGATTTTATCCGGGAAGCGGCCATGGTGGCTTACAGCGAGTGTAATCTGTGCAAGAAATGCGTGCTTTACTGCCCCTTTGGCATTGATGTGGGGTACCTCATGACCCTGGTCCGTCGCATCTGCCATCTTTTGGGGGTGGTGCCCCGGTACATGCAGGATACGGCCCACAGTCAGTCCGTACACTTCAACCAGATGTGGATCAATGGGGATGAGTGGGTGGATACCCTGTTCTGGCAGGAAGAAGAGGCCAGAGACGAGGTCCCGGACATCCGTATTCCTCTGGATAAGGAGGGGGCGGATATCTTTTATTCCGTGATCGGGCCGGAGCCCAAGTTCCGCGCCCAGCTCATCTATCAGGCGGCCATGATTTTTGAAGCCGCAGGGTCGGACTGGACCATGCCCTCCATGCCGGGCTGGGACAACTCCGATCTCTGTATGTTCAGCGGAGACAGTGAGATGATGGGTCGCATCAAGCGGGCCCATTTTGATGCGGCCACAGGGCTTCGGGTGAAAAGGATCGTCATGGGCGAGTGCGGCCATGCCTTCCGTTCGGTGTATGATGTGGGCAACCGCTGGCTGGGATATAAGATGCCGCCCCTTCCCGTTGTCCATGCCGTGGAGTTTTATCATGATCTGGTCACCACGGGAAAAATCCGCATCGTAAAGAAGTTTGCTCAGCCCGTCACCCTGCACGACCCCTGCAACATTGCAAGGGGCATGGGGCTCTATGAAAAAGCCAGAGAGCTGGCCCAGGCCTTATGCGAAACTGTGGTGGAAATGACGCCTAACCGGGAACACAATATCTGCTGCAATGCCGGAGGCGGCATCATCAACTGCGGCCCTCCCTTCAAGGACAAACGGGTGGAGGCCAACTCGGTGAAAGCCAAGCAGCTTTTTGACGCCAAGGCCCTGGGTGCTGAGGTGGTGATTGCCCCCTGTCATAACTGCCATGGCGGCCTCGAAGACATCATTCACCATTATGGGGTGGAGATGGAGCTGAAGTTTTTCGGGGATATCATCTACGAGGTCATGGAGAAGCCCGCATGAGGGGCAAAGGAGCGGCCATGCTGAAAAAAATTACGGGAATCCTGTTTGTCCTCGCCATTCTGGGGCTGATTGTGTTTTCCATCAACGCCTTTTCCGGTATAGATGAGGGAACGGTGACAGACCCCGCCTTTTCCCGGAAGACCCGGGGGGATGTTTTTTTTGATCATGAGATGCACATGGGGGCTGCCGGTGTGGTGGATTGCAGCACCTGCCACCATGTCTATGAAGATGGCAAGCTTCTGGAGTTTGAATCTTCCGAAGGTATGAGCTGCTCGGAGTGTCATTTGGGGAAAGACGGTGATATTCTGCCGCTCATCGAGGCCTATCATCAGCAGTGCCGCAGCTGTCATATCGAAGAGAAGGCCGGGCCTGTGACCTGTGCGGGCTGTCATAAAACCCCCTGATCCCGCACTTTAAATATCCTATCTCACCTTCTTCCTTTGGGAGAGGGGCGGGGGGTGAGGGCTTCAACATCTCCCCCTCTCCTTCCGGGAGAGGGCCGGGGTGAGGGGCCAGCCTCCGGGGGGATTCAATCCTGAAAATGGCCTTAAGTCCTTGCCCTTATACCTGTTTTTTTAAGGAGGTTCGGCATGCTGAAAAAAATCATGGTGGTGGATGACGACCCCATCATCCGCAAGTATCTGATCAATGTGTTCAATGACAACGGCTATGAGGCCTGGGGGGCTGCATCCGGACCCGAGGCCTCGGAGATGCTGGAGAAGAAAAAGCCGGATCTCATTACCCTGGATCTGGAGATGCCCGATGAGTGGGGGCCCCGTTTTTACCGCCGTATGACCAAAAATCCGGAGTTTGCCAATATTCCCGTGATTGTGATTTCCGGCATGCAGAGCCGCCATCTTTCCATCAATAAGGCCATCGCCTATCTGGATAAACCCTTTGATCCGGAAAAGCTCATCGGCATCATCAAAAATACCATCGGCTGAATAAGAAAAAGGTGTCTTAAAACATACAAACGCTTTCAGAGGATTCCATCCGGAATCCCCTGAAAGCGTTTGTGCGTTCAGGGGCTGGGTTCTGTGAGCTTTCCCTTTTTTACGGTCATGACGGGCATGCGCAGGTGGGGCTTGAGGATCTGCCATGCAAGGAGGCAGAGACCGCCGCTGCATGCGGCCATGAGGCCAATGGTTCGGATTTTATCTGACCAGTCAAGGGAGATGAAGGACATGGAAAGGGCTCCCATGACAAAGTAGATGAAAATAAGGATGGAGGAAGCGCTGCCCGCATCCACATCCACCTGTTCCAGGGCCATGTTGTTGGAGGGCGGGCGGCTTAAACCCAGGCAGAAGGTGATGCAGGCCATGGGAAGGGCCAGCTTCATGGGGCCGGGCAGGGGAAGAAAGATCAGCGCCAGGCCGCCAAGAAAGATACCGGAAAAGCCAAGGCTCATGAGACGCATGCCGCCGAATCGCGGAGCCAACCTGGAGCAGCAGATGGAACCGATCATGAAGCAGAGGGCGTTGCCGCCGAAGAGCAGTCCAAAGGTGGTTTCCGAAAGACCCATGCCTGTGATGTAGATGTCTGAGGAGCCGCCGATGAAGGCGAAAAGGGGGACGCCCACCAGGGAGATGACCAGAACCACGCTGATGAAGCGTCGGTTTTTCAGAACCCCGACATAGCGGCGCATGAAGGATGCGGGAATGATGCGGCTTCGATCCAGGGATTCCTGCATCATGGCGACCCCTCCTAAGGAAATGAAGCCCAAAAGGGCCTGCATGATGAAGATCCAGGGCCATGAAAAACGGATCATGATAATGCCGCCGATAACAGGGGCAATCATGGGAGCTAAGGCGGTGATCACCGCAACATGGGCCATGGTCTGTTCCCGTTTCTGACCGGGAATGCGATCTTTGATGATGGCCATGGCAATGGCCGAGGCTGCGGCTGCTCCAGAGGCCTGGAGAATGCGGTACACGATGAGGTGGTAGATGGAAGGGGCTGCGGCGCAGAGAAGGCTTGCGCTGACATAGATGCAGATCCCGGCCATGAGAGGAGGCTTGCGGCCGAAACGGTCGGACAGGGGGCCGTAGACCAGAAGAAAAAAGCAGTAGGTGACAAAAAATCCGACGAGGGTCAGGTTCACCACACTGAGCGGCTGATTCCACTGGGCCTGCAGGGAGGGCAGGGCCGGAAGGTACATATCCGTGGCCAGGGGCGGAAAGGCGGACAAAAGGGCGATAAGGGCCACAAGGCGGCCCGTTGTATGCGTTTTCATGGCAGAGGTCCGAGGAAGTTGCGTATGCCGGTAAAAATGATCTGTGCGGCAATGGATGCGACAAAGAGTCCTGTGAGTTTGGTGAGAATGGAAAGCCCCAAACGGCCGATAAGCCGCTCAACCCCGCCTGCGGTCCAGAGCAGGGCGCCTACGGAAAGGCCTGCGGCGGTAAGGGAGAGGCAGGCTGTGATTTTTTCCAGCAGGCTCTGATACCCCGTACCCATGACCAGGAGAGCACCGATGGTGCCTGGTCCCACGGTGATGGGAATGGCCAGAGGGACTACGGAGAAGTCCCCCTCATTGGCTGGCAGGGCGGGTCCGGGCGCAGGGCCCTTGATCAGGGTAACGGCGGAAAGGAAAAGAATGGCTCCGGCACCAATGCGGAAGGCGTCGATGGTGATGCCGAAGATGTAAAAGATGTAATGTCCGAAGAAAAAGAGGACAAAGGAGGCCACAAGGACAGCGATGGTAATCTTGCTGGCGATCCTGCGACGTTCTGCGGTGCCCATACCTGCGGTCATGGACAGGAAGACGGAAAGAACGAAAAAAGGGGTGAGCAGGAGAAAAATTTTTAAGTAGAGGTGGATGAAATTCTGCAGCATGGGAGCTCCGTGGGGTGGTGGGACAATGTCTGTGGGCATGGGATTGGGGGGTTCTTTGGTCTCCGTTTGGTATTCCCATGGCCTTTATATAAGGTATGGGCAGGGAAGAAAAGCTTTGGGTTATATTTTTTCTTGATAAGAAGAAAAGGTGGAAAAGGGCCGACCGAGAGAAAGGGGGGATGGGAATGTGCGTGATCATTTCTCAAAAATAGAGTTGCCCCATTGAAAAATTTGGAAGGCCACAAGCATGGGAAATCCCGAAAGTGGTGGCGGATGTGAGCAATCGTATTCTTGACTTTTATGGTCCTGTGTGGGATTTTTAGCCATGCATTGTCAAATGGTTTTTGGTGTGCCTGAGGTTCTGAATGATCGGAAGTTCATTAAAAAACCTTGGAGATCGGATTTTTCTGATCCGTGGAAAAGAAGCCCCAGGAGAATGTGTTCCCGGCATGCCAGAATTTTTTAAGTATCTGGTTTGATATGGAAAATATTCTGGTTCATCCTTGCCTGACGTGTGTGCAGTCTTTTTTTGTCAACCCCATGCTACCGGAGAGATAAAAATGGCGGAAAAACCTCTGATCAGAATCGGCCATATCAAAATTACCGACCATCTCATTCTTGGTGTTTCCAAAAGCAAGATGATGACTAATGAGGAAAAGTTTGACCATTGTTCCCTGGAAACCGTTGCCAAAATGGGGTGGAATGAAATTGCTGATGCCCTGACAGAAGGGAGCATTGACGGGGCCTTTGTGTTGGCCCCGACAGCCATGGACCTGTTCAAGTCCGGTGTGGGCATTAAGCTTTTGCTTTTTACCCACAAATCCGGGAGCATCCTTGTCAAAAACAAGGCAGCCAACATTCAGAAAATAGAGGATTTCAGCGGCAAGATTGTGCTGATCCCTTACCAGCTTTCCATTCACAATATGCTGTTTCATAAAATTTTGTCGGAAAAAGGGCTGAATCCGGGCAGAAGCGGAGAGGCTGGCGTCGATGTTTTTCTGGAAGTGATGGCTCCGGCCATGATGAACGATGCAATCAAGTATGACGATGAAGGAGAAATTGCGGGTTTTATTGTGGCAGAACCCATTGGCTCCCAGGCCATTTCCGGGGGATATGGGGAAGAGTTCTGTCTTTCCAGGGATCTCTGGCCGGATCATCCCTGCTGTGTCTTTGTTGTGCGAAGTGATGTGGTAGCTAAATATCCTGATGCAATTCAGGAAATCACCAATTCCCTTGTACGGTCGGGGCAGTTCATCCATGAAGCTCCTGAAGCGGCTTCGGAGATTGGCAGCCTTTTTCTGAGCCAGGACAAAGGGGTCATTGAGAAAGTTCTTAAGGATCCAAGGCAAAGGATCAGCACCCATGAACTGCGACCTGTGATCCAGGATCTTGAGGCTATTCAGGAGTATATGATTTCAAAGATGCATGTTATGCGCGATAAAATTGATATGGAAAAATTTGTGGACTTCCGGTTTGCGGATGCAGCTGGGGCCAAATAACGCGTCCACGGGCCCTGGATTGGAAAAAGAGGTGGGAAAATATGACAACGACGGGAGCTTCCGGAGGGAAGAAACCGTCGTTGCTCATTGGGGGCGGGGTGTGAAAAGCAAAGAGCTATGGAAGATTTGAAATTTTTAAAGACAAATCCCTGGGGCAGTGGTCGTGGGGGCGAAGTTGTATCAGGAAATGATTTTTTCCAGTTTTTCTGCAATGGCTTCCGCAGTAAAAGGCTTGACCACGTAGTTTGAAACACCAGCCTGCACAGCTTCAATTACGTTTTGTTTCTGGGCTTCTGCTGTGACCATGAGAAAGGGGATGTTTTTGTAAGCCGGGTCTGACCGGACTTTTTTCAGTAGCTCCAGGCCAGACATTTTGGGCATATTCCAGTCGGATATAATGAGGTCAAAGCTGTTTTTAGACAGCGCCTCAAGGGCTGTGGTCCCGTCATCCGCTTCTGTGATGTTGGTAAAACCCAGTTGCTTGAGAATGTTTTTAAGGATGCGTCGCATGGTCGCAAAGTCATCCACCACCAGGATTTTGATTGAAACATCCATTGTCGGGAAGCCTCCTGATTTGTGTGGCGTTGTTGTGATGGGAAGGGGTTCAAGAAGCAAAAACGCCGCACCTGTGAAAACAGTTGGAAAAACGGATTGCTGCCTTGCAGCTTGAAAGACTCGGTAGTTCTTTGAGACCTTGGCATGGTTACGTTCAATAATTATAGCAAGTTTAATTTTTTGGCAAGAAACTTTCCTTTTGGGGGGCATACACCATAGAGATGCCGTTTGGAAGGGGGACGGCAAAGATCTGGACCTTGCTGAGAGGGTATCGCCCATATAAGGAAACAGCGGAAGTCCTCTTTCGGATCTTCCGCTGTTTCATGATGGGCTCAAAGTGGGCGAGCCATGAAGGCAGGACTGTAATGATGGGACTCATCTTGTGAGTATATGGGTGTGACGATGTGGCAGGTTAATCATGAAGGAATCATACAATCCAGTCAGGTTTTTAGCCCTTTTTATCCTGGAAAGGATGAAGCCTGAGTAAAAAATCCAGAAAATAAAACGGAACGCGATAAACGCACTCCGTATTTTGTTTGTGAGAAGACCAACAACATATCCGTATTCAAAAACAGATCGCTATATACAGGGTGACGGAGTTTTTGTCAAATGTATTTTTATATTTTTTGTGATTGTCTGTATTTTAGAACGAAATAATTCTTGAGAGTATGCGGACCAAGATATTTTATGCCATGCTGGGCGGGCTTCTGAATCTTTTTTTGTGCAAATTTATGAATTTATAAATAAAAAAGGCTGTCATCTGACAGCCTTCCTTTATATGTCTGGCGGAGAGACGGGGATTTGAACCCCGGAGGCGTGTGTTGCACGCCTAACGGTTTTCGAGACCGCCGCCTTCAGCCGCTCGGCCATCTCTCCATTTCTTAATGGCCAATACCTTTTGCACATTTTTCTGTCAAGCAGAACTTGTAAAAAGGCATTGACAGTAGTTATCTCCTCATGTAAAAGTGCTGCGTTGTTGTCGGGAAGTGGCTCAGTCTGGTAGAGCACAGCGTTCGGGACGCTGGGGTCGCTGGTTCGAATCCAGTCTTCCCGACCAATAAAAAGCGTTATTCAGGGTTCTGCAATGCTGCAGAACCCTTTTTCGTTTTATCTTTGCTTTTTTGTTGGGATTTGGGAGAAACGAAAGGAAAAGACTAAGGTCTTCATTGGTTTGGGTGGGCATCACCCGGAAAGATGGATTTCCGGATGATGCCCTTGTTTTTTTACGCAAAAGACTGATCCGTGGGGATCAGAAAAGCGGACGCCGAATGATTGTGGCTTCTCTGCCAGGGCCTACGGAAACCATGGAGATGGGAACACGGCTCAGGGTTTCAATGCGTTCGAGGTATTTTCTGGCTGTTTCAGGAAGAGCTTCATATTCCAGAATACCGGAAACGTCCTCTTTCCATCCGGGCAGAATTTCGTAGACGGGAATGCAGCGCTCCAGGGCTTTCAGAGCTGTGGGTACGTAGGAGATGGGTTCGCCATCCAGAATATAGCCTGTGCAGATTTTAAGCTCAGGCAGTCCTCCCAGAACGTCCAGTTTGGTGATGACAAGGCCGGTGAGTCCATTGAGGCGTACTGCATTGTTCAGTATGACCATGTCCAGCCATCCGCATCTGCGTTTCCGACCTGTGGTGGCCCCAAATTCTGCGCCTTTTTCCTGAATGAAATCACCCGTGGCGTCCAGAAGTTCGGTGGGGAAGGGACCCGCCCCTACACGGGTGGTGTAGGCCTTCACAATGCCGAGGATTTCTGTGAGACGTCCGGGGCCTACGCCAGCGCCAGCGCCAGCATTGGCTGACACGGTGTTGGAAGAAGTGACAAAGGGGTAGGTACCATGGTCGATATCCAGGTGGGTGCCTTGGGCGCCTTCGAAGAGTACAGGGCGTCCTTTTTCCATGGTCTCGTCCAGCTCCAGTGTCACATTGGCGATATAGGGCAGAAGGCGCTGGGCATAGGCGGTGTACTCGGTATGCACGGCGTGGTAGTCCAGGCCCGGGACATGGAAAAAGGTGGTGAACATGTGGTTTTTTTCTTTGATATTCACGGCAAGCCGGTCCGCAAAGACTTCTGGATCCATGAGTTCAACAAAACGGATTCCTCTGCGGGAAGCCTTGTCCTCATAACAGGGACCGATGCCCCGGCCTGTGGTTCCAATCTTTTTTTTACCGTCACTGGACTCCCGTGCATGGTCGAGGACCTTGTGATAGGGGAAGATGACATGGGCCTTTTCACTGATGCGCAGATTGTGGGGGCCGATATCCACGCCTTTACCCGCAAGATAGTCGATTTCTTCCAGAAGCACCGCAGGATCCACCACGACGCCATTGCCGATGTAGCAGGTTTTACCCTGAAGGATGCCCGAAGGCACCAGGTGGCTGATAAATTTTTCACCGGCCACAACCATGGTATGTCCGGCATTGTTGCCGCCTTGAAAACGTACAACGCTGTCTGCATGTTCGGAGAGAAGATCAACGATTTTGCCTTTGCCTTCATCGCCCCACTGGGTTCCCACAATTACGATATTGCCCACGTCTGACTCCTTGTTTTTTCTGGTAAAAATCCAGAAAAAAACCGGAACGCCGGTGGCGCGGTTCCGGTCGAAGAGGGTTTTTGACCTTATATAATTCCAACGGAAAGAGCAGGGTTACACCTGCGGTTTTTTTGCATCCTTTGCGTTCTGTCGTTTCTGACGGAAAAAAAGCTGAAGCTTTTCCCTGCACGGGGCTTCAAGAACGCCAGCCCGTACGTCCATTCTGTGATTCAGGCGCACATCATGGGAGAGATCATAGAGGGAGCCTGCACCGCCCCATTTGATATCCGCCGCTCCGTAGACCAAGCGTGTAATGCGCGCATGTACCATGGCGCCCATGCACATGATGCAGGGTTCGATGGTAACATATAAGGTGGTATCCGGCAGTCGGTAATTTCCCATAAGCGCAGCTGCTTTCCGAAGAGCAAGAATTTCGGCATGGGCCGTAGGATCGCAGAGGCTGATGGTCCGGTTCCAGGCTGTGGCCAGGATCAGGCCGGTTTTTTGAACAATCACTGCACCTATCGGAACTTCATCCATTTGTCCAGCCTTTTCCGCGGCAGCCAAGGCGAGTTGCATGTAGTATTCATCTTTCATAAAAAACTTGTATACGCAGATTTTCTGTTTGACAAGGCTGAAAGCTTACTCTATAAAGCGTCTCAGTTTTGAGCGCCCGTAGCTCAGCTGGATAGAGTACCGGACTACGAATCCGTAGGTCGCACGTTCGAATCGTGCCGGGCGCGCCATAAAAAAACAAGGGTTTACAGCAAAAAGCTGTAAGCCTTTTTTGTTTTTTGAAAAATGGAACACCATAAAGAGCACCATAAAGAATACCAAAAAAACAGCCCTGGTATTGGGTGTTCCAGATCTCTGTGGATTTTATAATACTCCAGGTGCAGGCTCTACTTTTTGAGAACCTGCATCTTTTTATTCTATCACAATAGCCAGTCCTTCAATTTCATTTACGGCAGGGCGTTTTTCAGGTTCCTTGCGTGTGGGCGCTCTGTGGATGCGTCATAGTGCTGTCTTGCTCCGATCCTTCCCCCCGTCCTTTGAGAACCAGCCCATCTTCTTCCTGTATGCCTCGCCTATTTTTATAGCTTCCTTCGCCTGTGCCAACAATTCCGCAAGTTTCCCCTCCCGTGTTCCTTCTCTTCATCCCCGGATACCATCCCGCCTCCTTATCTCTTGAAGATCCACAAGATTCGAACATTCATCTTCCTTGTGCATCATGGTATAGTGGATCCAGTTTTCAAGACCCGCAGAAGATGCAGGGGATGGCTTCGATGGCGAAAGGACTTTGGCTCCGGAGAGGCGGGTGGAGACCTTTTTTTGAAGGGAGTAGAAGGCGTGATACGTTTACTGGAGAAAAGGGATTATGCGCACATCCTCGACCTTGCCAGGGAAGTGGAGCCTTTGTTTGGGAAAATGGCGGGGGAGAAGGCGTTCGATGATGGCATAGAAGCCTGTGTGAAAAGCAGAAGCGGTTTGTGCTGCGAAGGGCCCGGAGGTGTTGAAGGGATCCTGATCCTGGATCGGGTGGGTAATGCCATTGAATGGTTTGTGGTCAGTGAAAGGAGCAGGGGAAAGGGCTTGGGAAAAAGACTTCTGGGAGAAGCGCTGGATCGACTTGACGCGGAAAGGGATGTCATGGTCCAAACCTTTGCCCCCCATGTTCCTGAGGGCATGGCGGCAAGGGCGCTTTATATGAAAATGGGTTTTTCGGATGTTCAGAGCGCAGGGAAGAACCCGGCGGGGGTGGATACGGTGATGATGAGAAAAAGGGGCTCTGGGTCAAGGGGGGAGTTTGGCAGATAAAGGGCACCAGGATCGAAAAACCGCCAACTGAGGTTTGTATTTTTGCTGCGGCAGGCGTATGCATAAAGAGTGTTTTTATCGTGAATTGAATCTTTTATGGTTTGAGAATCTGCAAGGGGAAAAAAGACATTTGTTTTTTTTAAGAAGAGCAGACGTTTTTTAACTGAAGGCATCGGGTGATGCAGCTTGGGAATTTGAGGTTTCATAATGATGTCCGTTTTGAAAAAAAGTTTGGATATAAAAATTGCAGGCTCTCTTTTTCTTGTGGTGGTGGCGGCCTTGATCCTGATGTTGTGGGCTTTTTGGGCTGTGCAGAACCATGATGCATCCCAGCTTGCGATGGGGCTTTCGGATCAGCTTCAGAGGATAGATACAGGGACTCTGGATGCAGAGATTCAGGCCAAAGTGGCAAGACTCCGGCAGGATGTTGCGGCCATGCCTCAGACCCTGTCTTCTGGCATATGGGGCCGGATGATTCTGGCAGCGGCAGGATGTCTGTTTTTGATCATGGTGACCTTGGGGGTCATTCTCAACCGGATTTTTCTCAAGCCTGTCAAGCAGCTGAACAGCAATCTTCGAAAGGCGATTCAGGGAAAAGAAAGAAACCTGACCATCCGAATGGGTCTGGCAAGGGAGGATGAGGTGGGGACCCTTGCGGGAGGCTTTGATCTTTTTGTTTCCACGCTTGATGATATTATCATGAACATTGGCGGTAAAACGGAAAGCATTGCCGCAGCATCCTCCGAGGTTTCTCTGGTATCGGCCCAGATGGAAAACGAATCTGCGGATCTTTACAGCCGATCCAATTCCGTAGCTGCAGCCGCCGAAGAAATGAATACGAGCATGCATACCGTGGCTGCGGCCAGTGAAGAGGCATCCACCAATATCTCCATGGTGGCTGCTGCGGCGACACAGATGCAGGCCAATATTTCTGAGGTGGCCCGGAACTGCAGGCAAGCTCTGGATATTTCCACCAAGGCAAAAAAACAGGTGAAGGTGGTATCGGAAAAGGTCGGGACCCTGGGAACTGCAGCTCTGGAAATCGGGCAGGTTACGGAACTGATCACCGAGATCGCAGAGCAGACCAATCTTCTGGCGCTGAATGCCACCATTGAGGCGGCGCGTGCGGGGGAAGCGGGCAAGGGCTTTGCGGTCGTGGCCGGAGAAATCAAGAAGCTCGCGTCCCAGACATCGGATGCCACGCAGATCATACGTGAGAAAATTGAGGGCATTCAGTTTTCCACCCGGGAGACGGTGGATGAGGTGGGAACGATATCGGATGTGATTTCCAAGGTAGACCAGATTGTCAGTGAGATTGCATTGTCCGTGGATGAGCAATCCAGAACTGCATCGGAGGTGGCAGGGAACATTGAACAGGCTTCCATCGGCATTGCGGAAGTGAATGAAAATGTGGCCCAGAGCTCCATGGTGGCGTCGGAAATTGCCAAAGACATTGCCACCGTGGATGCGGTGGCCGCAGAAATGTCCGGCCGGTCCAGTCATCTGAGCTACAGCGCGCGGGATCTGGATCTTCTGGCCCTGAGTCTGAGGGAAATGATTGCCGTTTTCCGGGTTTCCCACAGGCGTTCCCCGGAAGCCCGGAAGTCCACGCTGAAAGAAGGAGATATCCCGGATCTTATGCCCTGGAGTCCCCGTCTGTCCACCTCCATTGAAACCATAGATGCGCAGCACAGAGAACTTGTTCGCCTGATTAATCTTCTGCATAAAGCCATGCGTTTACAGAAGGGTACAGGAGAGGTGGGGGGGATTCTCCGGAAGCTCACGGAGTACACGGTTTCTCACTTTGCCTACGAGGAAGAGCTTTTTGCCCGATACGGGTATCCGGAAAGCCGGGGACATCAGAAAGTCCACACCGAACTTGTTGCCAGGGTTGCGGGATTCCAGAAAGATTTTGAAGCGGGAAGGGCCACGGTCACCATGGACCTGATGGATTTTCTGAAGGATTGGCTCAATACCCATATTCTGAAGACGGATATGGCTTATGCGCCCTTTCTGAAGGAGAAAATGGACGGGAAGGTTAAGGAAAGTAAGGATTTCCGGATACCGCCCAGGGTATCCGGAAATCTGTGAAGGAGGGAAAGGAGGAGGTGGAGGGAGGATTTCCTGCTGCATCCGGGTTGGGGAGTTCCCGGATGCAGAGAAGAAATCCTGTGGGGATATCCGGAACAATGCGGGAGTGCGTCCCGGATCTGAGAATGATCAAACCATGTCGATGTTTGGTGGGGATGAGGATTGCATCAGAATCTCATGTACCCTGAAGAATGGAAGATGGACCATGCATGAGTTGCCGGTCATGACAAAAATTCTGGCTGTGGCATGTCGCCATGGGACCATGCATGGTGTAAGGCAGATCCGGAGCATTACCGTAGGGGTGGGTGTTCTGTCGGATCTTGAACCTGAATGGATGCAGCATTACTTTGACCGCATTTCCAGAGGGGGCCCTGGCCTTCGGCGCTCTTTTGCATGTACGGCGCATGCCTGCCCTGTCTGCGGGCAGAAGGGGGAAGCGCGGCTGTATTCGGCGTGGGATACCAGGTTCTGGACATGGAAGCTCTGTGAGCATTGTTTTGAGCGGGTTTCCGCATAGCCAAGCCTGGATTATGCTGCTGAGTCCATGGAGGGAAGCGGTGGAAGAGGCCGGGAAACGGGTGCCTCGAATGTTAAAACTTGAGGGAGAGCAAGAATCGTGTCTATGGAAATGAGTATTTTTGAGATTATGATGCTGCTGTGCTTTGGATTGGCCTGGCCCGTGTCCATATGGAAATCCTGGCACTCCAGAAGCAATGGGGGCAAAAGTCCTGTTTTTCTTGTTATCGTCTGCCTGGGCTATGTCGCTGGCATCCTGCATAAGGTGATTTATCATTATGATGCTGTGATCTGGCTTTATGTTGTCAATGGAACCCTCGTCTTTGTGGATCTTCTTTTGTATTTCAGAAACGGAATACTGATGCGCAGGGCCTTGATTTCCTGCGACAGCACCTGCATGCAGGAGCCCCTTAAGAGTTGAAGAATGTCAGACCCGGAAGCGCCATTTTCCTCCCTTTTTTTTCGCACGCACCTTTTCTTTTTTCATGAGCATGCGCAAGGTGAGTACAACCCAGCCTTCGGCGCTGATCCGGGTGATGGGGGAGGCGAGGGGATAAAGCCGACTGAGGAGCCTGGGAAAGGATATGCCGCAGGGACCGGCATGGGAGACGATTTCTAAAACCCTCTGGGTACGGCGTTGCGAATGCTCCAGGGCGGCCAGGAGACGTTTGGACGGATCTTCGATGGGAGAACCATGGGCCGGGAAAATACGCCGAAGGAAAGGGAGCTCTGCAAGGCGCTTTAAGCTCTCCTCATAGGCTTCGATACTGGCGCGGGGAGGGCCAAGCCAGGGCGTGATAGTGCGCAGCACATGATCTCCGGACATAAGCAATCCTTCGGAAGGACAATAAAGGGCCAGGTGGTCATCTGCGTGGCCGGGGATGGGAAAATAATGGAGTATGCGGCCTCCGGCCCGAAGTGTGCCGGATTCGGGAATTTCCATGTCCGGGTCCGGCATCCACTGCATGCCAAAAAGATGATCCTGGATCCATTCAAGAAGGGGAAGGAGCATGCGCACAAGGGCCGGTGCATGGGGACGGAGCATGTTCGGGTTCTCTTCCCAGGATTTGCGGTAAGCGGCCCTGGAAGCAATGCGTGCGGCGGTTTTTCCGGTCAGAAGAACACGGGCCTGGGTGATACGGCGCAGCGCGCTTAAACCGGCAAAATGGTCACCATGACCGTGGCTGATGAGTATCCGGGTGATCCTGCACAGGTCTCCCCGCGCCTCCATTCGGGAGGCAATCCTCTGAAGATCTCCCGCGACGCTCCGTATATCTGCCCTGCCTCCGTATCCCGCATCCCACAGAAGGCCGTCTTCACCGGCAAAAAGGTACAGATTGACAGGCGGTTTCAGAATGGGAAACCTGGATTGGACCCGGATGCGGAAGAGATTTTTTTCCACTTCATCAAACATTGAACTTTCCTTAAAAAGAACAGGCGGCAAGGTTGTTGTTGAAGGTCCGGGGATTCGGGCTTTGGGGAAGCCCCTGCGGCGGATTCAAAGGATTTTACAGCGCAAGCAGGTGCATAAACGCCTGGGGGATATCGGGGATTTCAAGGGTTAAGGGGCTTGCGCTTTCCGGAGGCTTAAAGGAAAGTTTTTGGGCCTGAAGACCCAGGCGCATGTCCGGCCAGTTTTTTTTGAGAAAAGCGAGGGCGCGGGTAGGGGCATAGCGGGTGTCTCCTGCCAGCGGATGACCTGCCAGGGCCGCATGGCGTCGGATTTGGTGGGTTCTGCCTGTGCGCAGGCTACAGCGCAGAAGGGCATGCCGCTCCGAAGCCCGGAGGACGGCATAGCTGGTTTCGCAGATCTGGAGATGGCCTGTTCCCTGGGGATTTTTCCGTCCCTCGGCCCGGCTGGAAAGGGGAAAGGCCCAATGTCCCCTTTCTTCTGGGACGCCATGGACCAGGGCAAGGTATTCCTTTTCCACCTGATGATTTTCAAACTGCAGGCTGAGGCTCCGAAAAACATCCCTGTGAAAGGCCAGGAGCACAAGACCACTGGTTTCAGCATCAATGCGGTGTACCGGATGGAGGCCGAAGGGCGCACCCTTTCCTGGGCGGGCTTTTCCAGCCTCTTCTGGGAGCAGGGCTGAAGCAAAGGATATAAGATCCTGACCGGGTGTGTTGTGTATGCTCATGCCGCAGGGTTTTTCCATGACCATCCAGCCCTCCCCCAAAGCCTTAAGCCGTGGCTGCATAGGGGTACTCATTTTTCGCCACTCGGGGTAAGTGCGCTGCTGACCATGGCGGAAAAGGTTTCCATGGGCCGTGTTTCGTATTTATCCCTGTGGAGCAAACGATAAAAACGCCGCGGAAAACTCAGATCATGGACGGCCACGGCAAAGAGTTTTTCTTGTTTGAGTTCGGGCGCAATGGCATAGGGCGACATGCAGCTTAAGGTATCGGGGTTCTGCAGTACCCGCTTGACGGATTCGGTATGGTCAAACTCCAGGAAAACGTGAAGATGAACCGCCTGATCTCCCAAGCCCTGAAGAAAGGTATCCCGTGTGCCTGACCCCGGTTCCCGCAGGAGCCAGCGCCGACTGAGGAGTGTATCCATGGCGTAAGGCCCTTTGCGGGCAAAGTCTGCGTCTGAGGAAGCGATGATCATTTCCTCCTCACCAATGGGAGTGGTCATGACCACAGCGCTTTGCACCTCTCCTTCCACAAAGCCCATATCCAGTTTTCCGTTTTCCACATTCTGGGTAATCTCGCTGGAGTTGGCCGAGGTGGTTGTGATGGATACATCGGGGTAAAGATCCCGAAAGCGGTAAAGAATCTGGGGCAGGACATAGTCGGCAATGGTGGCGGAAGCGCCGATGTGCATGTGACCGCTCATGCGCTCGCCTTTGAAAAGGCCGATGGTGTCGTGAAATTGCTGCATGAGGGGAGCAAGCTGCTCGGAAAGGGCGCGGCCGTTTTCATTGAGCACAAGGCGTCGGTTCAGGCGGTCAAAGAGGGGGACGCCCACTTCATTTTCCAATTCCTTCAATGCGCTGGATACAGCAGCCTGGGTAAGAAAATGCTGCTCGGCCACCTTCCTGACATGGGGAGTACGGGCCAGGGAGAGAAAAAGCTCCAGTTGACGAAAGGTCATGGGATCTCCGTGTGTTGCGTGTGTTGCGTGTGTTGCCGGATGGCTTGGGATGATGGGACTTGTCGCGTGTTCTTTTTCAGGAGGATGGAAACGCCTGATGAAAAACAATAAATAAAAATTATGTCTTTGTCTAGAATTATCAATTTGTTTTTTCATCTCTGGAAAATTATAGTCCAAACAGCATAAGGCTTGTACCGGAATACCCCGTTTCTGACGAGAAATGGGATCCCCCTCAGAATTCCGGTACCCGTTCCTTCATGCAGCACACATCACCCTCCATCATCAAATAATACCTCCCTTCAGGAAAACGCCGGACTAAGTCCGGCGTTTTCTTTTGTGCGTTCAGCGCCAATCCTTTCATGCAGATTTTCAGGCTTTTTTTTCGGTTTTGAAAGGCTGAGAGAGGCTATTCAGAACAAAAAAGACAAGCCGGGCCATTTCATCGGAATCCTCGGTGATTCTTTCCACAAGGCTTGCCAGCTCCATGAGATGGATCATGGAAGCCGCACTGATACTGCTTTCCAGGATTTTACTTTTGGCCCTCCTGGCAATGCCCTGGGCTTTATCGGTTTTATCAAGGATTTCCTGGGCTGCGGCCATGCATTTTTTTCTGTTCCTGACATTGGGTTTTTTCATCCAGAGGCTGGTGGCAAGGGATAATTTTTTAAGTTCTTCCACCGTTTCTCCCGCAGCATCGGCAAGGAGAAAAAGTTCGGTTTCCAGAGGGTTGGCCACGGAGTCTTCCCGAACAAGAATCCATTCGAGGACCATCTCCATGTGCAGGGCAATGCGACCGTGGGCACGAATATAGCGGTAGCAGAGAGTGGGGCGGATGGTGAGTCTCCGGAAAAAACGGGGCCTGAGCAGACCTTCACACTCCAGGCGCTGGATTTCCTGGCGCAGGCGGAAGACATCCTCTTTAAAGGGAAGGGCCATGTCTGTTTTTTTCGAGATGATGCATTCCATGGCCTGCTGAAAGGCAAAGGCGCATTCCCGGAGCAGGGCTGTGAGGTGACTTGTCTGGCCAAATGGATTTTCAATGAAAAAAGACATTCCTGGGAAGTGCATGGGGATTTCCATTTTTTTATTGGGGGATACTGTGCGGAAAAAGGCCTGCTGAAAGTGCCCGGCCTTATTTTTCCTATAGAATGCAGGGCATACCACCATTGGATATCAGGAATCAAGTCCGCTGTTCAGGGTAAGGGAAAGCAAGCATTCGCATTGACAGTGGGAGCCTGTGGTGTATAAAAACCCCGATTGGCTGACAAAGCATCTTGAGGTGCGTGTCCCCATGGGACTCCCCGGGCTTTGTCTGCTGTGGGGAATCCGGGGCGTTGAAGGGGAGTGGGTACCTTGGCGTTGGGTCTGGAGAGGCGGACCTGCGCCCGTAAATGGGTATCCGGGTGAGGATGAGGGAGAAAAAAGATGCATGAAATCAACTGGATAACCTTTGTTTGTCAGCTTTTGGGAGGCCTGGGGCTTTTTCTTTTCGGTATGCGCCTGATGTCCGATGGCCTGCAGAAATCCGCAGGGGATTCCCTGCGCAGCATTCTGGAAAGGCTGACTTCCAACCGTGTGATCGGCGCCATGGTGGGAATTGTGGTGACAGCCATGGTGCAGAGCAGCTCCGCCACAACGGTGATGGTGGTGGGTTTTGTCAATGCGGGGCTCATGAACCTGACCCAGGCCTTAAGCGTGGTGCTGGGGGCCAATGTGGGCACCACGGTAACCGCCCAGCTCATTGCATTCAAAATCACAAGCCTTGCACTCCCCGCCATTGGCGTGGGAGTTTTTTTACGCCTTTTTTCAAGAATTTCCAAACTGCAGTACTGGGGAGAGATCCTTATCGGATTTGGTCTTCTGTTCCTTGGGCTTCAGGTGATGACCGATGGTTTTGTCCCCTTGCGTAAAAGCGCCATGTTCCGTGAGGCTTTTATCTATTTTTCCGTCAATCCCCTGGCTGCCGCCTTTGCGGGCGCAGTGCTTACCATGCTGGTGCAGAGCAGTTCCGCCACCATGGGTATTACCATTGCCCTTGCCAGTACGGGTCTCATTGATTTTTATGCCGCAGCCGCCTTTGTGCTGGGGGAAAATATCGGAACGACCATCACGGCCAATATTGCGGCCATTGGTGCGAATAAGACGGCCAAACGGGCGGCTTTGGGTCATTTTCTTTTCAATGCCCTGGGTGTCGCTTACATGCTCATCCTGCTGACCTTTTTTACGGGCTTTGTGGACAGCATCACTCCGGGAGATCCCAATTTTGTCAATGCAGACGGTTTCCATCCCTATGCAGCCCGTCACATTGCCAACGTCCATACCCTCTTTAACCTCATCAATATCGTTATTTTCCTGCCCATGATCGGTTTTCTGGCCCTTTTGTGCGAGCGGATTATTCCAGGGGCGGATATACCGGATGCGGACGGTTCTTTTCTGGACGAGAATCTCATCGAAACACCGGACATGGCCGTGCGTCAGGCGAGAAAAGAGGTACACCGCATGAGCGGCTATGCGCTGGAAATGCTGATCATGGCGCGCAAAGCTCTTTTTGAGAGGGATCTTAAGCTCATCAACCGGATCTATGAGCTTGAGGGCAAGGTGGACCGTATGGAAAAAGAAATCGGTACCTATCTTGTGAAGCTTTACCAGACACCTATGACCGAGAGAAATTCCCGTTATATCAACAGTATGATGCATGTGCTGCATGATATCGAGAAGATTGGGGATTACAGTGAATCCATCGCCCGGTATGCGGAAAAAATGATCCAGGAAAAAATGACTTTTTCCGATACGGCGCGGGAAGAGATGGCGGATATTTTTGATGTGGCCATCCGTTTCTGCACCCATGTTTTTGAAGGGTATAATACGGGAAAATTCGGTATCTGGGTGGATACGGCGGATGAAAATCTCATTGACCAGATGAAGATCCAGTTCAAGAACAACCACATGGATCGCTTGAGTTCGGGCGTGTGCAGCGTGGCCATGGGTATGCTTTTTGTGGATATCCTGAATAAGCTGGAAAAGGTGGGGGACAACGCCTTTAATATTGCCCAGGTTCTTGTGCAGCGGGAGCTGGGGTAGACTTTGAAGGGGGCCTTGTTTTTTTAAAAAGGCCCCCAGGTAAACAGTTGTTTGAGACTCTGGGTGCTTCCAGGCGGGTTTGGGCCCGCTTGTTTTTGTTTTTAAGTGTGAATGGCGTTTTGTCTGGAATGGCCTGTTATCGGGTGCCGTGATTTTTTAAGGAAAAGTGAGTCAACCATGTCTCTGGGGCTCCTGTGCGGGCCTGGCCAGGGGAAAAGGGGGAAAGATGGCAAAGCCTGTGAACGCCTTCTGGGGCTTTTTTATTTCTGAGCCTTTGGCTGGGGATCCGGAAAAAAGGAGAATTGGTACCTTTCTGGTTTTTCTCTCCTTTTTTGCTCAGATTCTTTTTCTCATGACAGCCCTGCGCTGGTTCCGCATGGGAGAAAACGTCCTTGCCATCAATATTCTTGTGGTGATGGTGGTGGTTCTGGCGGCTCCTTTTTTGTTGCGTATCACGGAATCCACTAAAATTGTGGCGGCTTACCTGATGACCGCCTTTTGCTGGTACTTTTTTTTCTATATATGGCGCACAGGCGGGATTGCATCGAGCGCTGTGAACTGGCTTCTGATTTTTCCCATGCAGGCGGCGGTCTTTCAGGGGCTGCGGGCTTGCGTGATCTGGTCCGTTGTCATGGGGCTATCCCTTGTTTTTTTTCAGTATGGACCTGAGGCGGGTGTGGTTTTTCATCATCTCAACCTGGACGCCAAGGAAGCTTCAGCCATGCGTTTTGGGGACCTGATGCGCCAGCTGGCTGCGGTGGCTGTATGCATGTATGTCATTGAGCGTGTACGTCTCCAGGCCATGGCGGCCCAGCAGGAGGCGTATACGGAGCAGCAGGCGGCGGTTCGGGAGCAGGAAAGGGCTGCCACAGCCCTGGCCCGTCAGATGGATACACTCCAGCATGTGTTTGAGCGCACCACCCAGAATGCCTGTGACCTCCTGGGTGCTTCCAGGAGTCTGGCCTCAGCCAGTACGGATATGGGAGAAAAAGTCAGTAAGACCGCTCTTTTCTCAAGGGAAGTGAGGGAAAACACCGAGGAAATCCAGGAAATTCTTCATATCATGGCCAGCTCTGTGGAAGAGACCTCCGTTTCCATCCGGGAAGTCCGGGATCGGGTGAATGAAGGGGCGGGCGTGGCAAGAAAGGCCGTGCAGGAAGCGGAAAATGCCAGCACCATGATTCTGAAGCTTTCGGAAAGCAGCGAGCGCATCGGTAGGGTGACGGCTGTGATTCAGGAAATTTCCGAACAGACCAACCTGCTTGCCCTGAATGCCACCATTGAAGCCGCAAGGGCTGGTGAGTCGGGTAAGGGCTTTGCTGTGGTGGCGGGGGAAATCAAGGAGCTTTCCCGTAAAACCCATGCGGCAACCGAAGAAATCCGCAGCCACATCGCAGGGAACGAGGCCACAGTGGTGGAGGTGGTGGAAAATAACAGGCGCATCAGCCGTATCATTGATACGATCCGGGAAGGGGAGGAATCCATTGCCGCCGCCGTGGAAGAGCAGAGTGTGGTGATCCAGGAGGTGGCGGAGCGCATCGCAGAGTCGGCTCACCGCAGTGATGCGGTGTCTGAGAATGTAAAGTCCCTGAACGAGGCCGTGGAGCAGATTCGGGAGGGCATTGAAAAGATGGTGGCCTCGGCGGCTTTTCTGGAAGGATTGGCCAAGGATCTCAATGATACCTGTGAAGTACGACCCTGATGGATTGAGATGAGGGGAAAAACCCTAAGGGGGACGCTGGCGCGGAACCCTGTTTCAGTGAGGCCTGGGATCAAGGGGCTGTACTGGAAAAGTGAGCCCCAGGCCGGAAAGTTCTTTTAAGGCCTGGGGCTGAGATTTTCTGTTTTTTAAGAATCAGGAGCGCTGGATAGTGACTTTTTGCATGACAACGGGTTCTTGGGGCTTATCCTGGCGATCCGTGGCTACCTTGCCGATGTTCATGACCACATCAAGACCCTTGGTGACCATACCGAAGACCGTGTGACGGTTGTTGAGATGGGGGGTGGGGGCCAGGGTGATAAAGAACTGACTGCCGTTGGTGCCAGGTCCGGCATTGGCCATGGAGAGGATTCCTGGGGCATTGTGCTTGAGATCTTTGTGGAATTCATCCTTGAAGCGGTAACCGGGATCTCCCATGCCGTTGCCCATGGGGCAGCCGCCCTGGATCATGAAGCCATCAATGACTCTGTGAAAGGTGAGGCCATCGTAAAAGTTACCCTGGCGGAGGGTGCGCTGGCGGCCTTCGGCGAGATTGACAAAATTCCAGACGGTTTCCGGAGCTTCCTTAACAAAAAGCTGAATTTCAAAATTGCCCATGCTGGTTTCAAAAAGGGCGGTGAGACCGGCAACGTCTTCTTTGTAGTCGGATTTCTTAAGCATTGTTTCTCCTTGAACGATGGGAATCTGGCCGTTGAAATGGCGCTTATGTCAGGGCCTTGTAGCAGCTTGCGCCAAAGCTTTCAAGTAAGTCCCGGTAAAATGTGATTTCTCCACCCATGCGCCGGATGCCAGGCCCTTCCCAGGCTGTCTGGCGGAGCAATGAAAAAAAGCTCCCCGGAATCCGGGGAGCCATGGGATGGGCAGGGAGATTTCAGGCCTTGATAGCCTTCAGTCCTATGGATTCATGTGGTAGGCATCCACAAGGCTGTAGATTTCGTTTTCAATGATGCGCTTGTAGCGCTCGAGGTTCACCACAGGTTTTTTGTACATCTTGGCGCACAGTTCCTGCTGCTTGGCGTTGGTGGCCTGTTTCATGGCGAGGTTCATGGCATAGGTGGACATGTCCCGTACAAAGACATCAAAGAGGGAATCCATGATGTCGTCTGAAATGCCTTCCATTTTGGCGGATTCACAGATCAGCTGGGCATAGGGCACCATGGCGAAGCATTCACCCAGGGCGTAGAGGAAGTCGAAGTTCTTCATCTGCTCCATGAGATCCATGCCGGAACCCATGAGGAACTCCTTGAAGGCTTCAATCTGCTCCATGAACACCACCACGTTGGGCAGGTGGGAGAGGGCCTTGAAGGTGGGCATGTAATCATGGAACTGGATCTTGCCGTAGCCCTTGGTGGGGCCCTGGGCAAAGAGGAAGTCATCGTTTTCTCCGCCGTTCATGCGGGGAACTTCGGGGTAGGCCTTGGATTGAAGATGTAGTTGGGAATCAGTTTGGCGATGAGGGCCATGTTCACATGCTTTGTACCTTCAAGCTTGGGCATGCCCTTGATTTCAACTGCGGCCTGCTCAAAGAACATGTCCTTTTCAAAACCGCGTGCTGCCAGAATGTCCCAGAGCAGCTCCATGACCATCTCGCCCTGGATGGCCACCTTCATCTTCATGAGGGGGTTGAAGAGGAGGTAGCGGCGGTCTTCGGCATTGGCGGCCCGCATGTAGTCCGTGGCCCGCAGACCAAAGAGTTTCATGCCCACGATGCGGCACCAGGAGTCAAAAAAGAGCTGCTGGATGTGGGCGAACTCCGTCACATATTTGCCAAAGAGATTGCGCTTGGCGGCATGGTTTAAGGTTTCATAGAGGGAATGCTCACAGAGGCCGATGGAGGCGGAGCCGATGTTGAACTTGCAGATGTTGATGGTGTTCAGCATGTCATCCCAGGCTTTCTGGCCACGGGAGAGGATTTCGGCTTCTGTGATGGGATAATCATGGAGGGCGAATTCCGCCACATACATCTGGTTCTGGGCAATGACGTTTTTGATGCACTCATACTTTTCATGGCTGGAATCCACCACGAAAAAGACATATTCATCGGTATCCGCCATCTTGGCGAACACGGTGACCGTGCCTGCAAGGTTGCCGTTGCCGATGTAGTATTTGGAGCCCCGTGCGAGGTAGGTGCCGTCGGCCTGGGGATAGAGCTTCATTTCACTGGAGTAGATGTCCGCACCATGGGCCCGCTCGGAAAGACCAAAGGCGCAGAGGGGGTTTTCCTTGAGTTTGGCTGCGGCCTTGTGCTTGGCTTCTTCATTGTCGCCCAGAAGGACAGGGTCGAGGCCTAAGGTAGAGACATGGAACATATACCAGTAGGCGGAGCCGTAGAAACCGAGGATTTCGGAAAACTCAAACATGCGGTAGGTGGAGTAGTACTGGTTGGGATCTTCCCCATAGCCCTTGGGCAGGAAAAGGGTTTCAAAGATCCGCTCTTTTTTGACAAATTCCGCAAAATCATGGGTGAATTCCCGGCTGTGGAAATCCTCTTTGAGTTTGGCAAGGCCCTTGGCTTCAAAGAAATCAATGGTTTTTTTCATGATTTCAGCAGATCTTGCGTCCGGGTAGTTGCGGTCTTTGTACTTTTTGGGATTAAAGAGAACCATTGTGCCTCCTTGGCGGATCATGAAAGAAGTTTTATGGATTTGTGTTTGTGCTGGCCCTGCGATCGGGTCGACGAGGAATTCATAGCGCTTTACTAGTTTGTGTACAAGACAAAAATGCGGAGAGTGATCCCTGATGGATCAGACCTGCGCCTTTTTGGATCAGTTTTGTTCTCGGCCGGAGAGGGCCGGATGAAAAGGATGGCAGATGCGGATGATCATGGCGCCCATGCGGGGCTATACGGATGCGGTGTTTCGGGAGGTCTGGTCCCGTCATTTTACAGGACTGGACGAGGCAGTAGCCCCTTTTATTTCCTTGCACAAAGCTTCGGAAGTATCCTTGAAAACCCTGGGTGAGCTTGGACAGAAAGGGACTTTCTCCCTGCCTGTGACGCCCCAGATGCTGGGGAACCAGCCCGAAGCCTTTCTGGATTTAGCCCGCTTACTTGCGGATCAGGGATATACGGAGCTGAACTGGAATCTGGGGTGTCCCTTCCCCATGGTGGCGAAAAAGGCGAGGGGATCGGGGCTTCTCTGTCACCCGGATCGGGTGGACGCCTTTCTGGAGCGGGTTTGCGCTGCATCCCCTGTGGAGGTTTCCGTAAAAATCCGGCTGGGTCGTCAGAGAAAGGAAGAGATGGAGGCCATTGTCCCGATTCTGAACCGCTATCCCCTGAGCCGGGTGATGGTGCATCCCCGCATCGGAACCCAGATGTACACGGGCAGGCCGGACCTTGCGGGGTTTGAGCGTTTCCGCGCCGCCTGTCACCATCCTCTGGTCTACAATGGAGATATCTGGTCGCAAAGGGATTTTACGGGACTTACCCGGCGTTTTCCAGGAATTACTTCCTGGATGCTGGGGCGGGGACTTCTGGCGGATCCCTTTCTTGCGGAAAGACTCCGGGGAGGGTTCAGAGGGGAAAGGGAAGAAACCCTTGCCCGTTTTGTGGCCTTTTATGAGGAGCTTGAAGCGGCCTACGCAGCAAGGCTTTCCGGGCCCTCCCATCTTTTGGCGCGCATGAAGGGATGGTGGGCCTGCTTTCATCAGAGTTTCACAGAGGGGGAACGCTTTTTCAGAAAAATCCGGAAAATTGAAAACCTGGAAGCCTTTGGTAAGGCGGTACAGGCCTTTTGGGACGCAGAGCCCGACTGGCAGTTTTCACCCAACGAAGGCTGGGTGGAGGAAGCCGAAGGCAAAGGGATGAACAAAGAAGCATAAAGACAGGGTGTTGTTATGGATTTTTTTTAAAAATGCTTGTTATCGTTGACAGCGTCTTCCTTGTTTTTTATATGACGGCTGCGCCAAAAGCTTTTTTGAAAAAAGGCTTTTGGCGTCCTGCTTTTCGGCCCTGGAGGAGATCGCTCCGGGATGGGGACGTTTCCCCCTTGGTGTTGTTGATGTTATGTCCGAAAGGAGGGCCCCATGCCCTATGACACAGCCGGTGATTCAGCTTAAAAATGTCACAAAGCGTTTTGACGACGAAACCGCAGTGGAAGGCTTCAGCCTGGATGTGCATTCCGGAGAATTTCTGACCCTTCTGGGACCTTCGGGATGTGGCAAGACGACGGTGCTTCGCCTCCTTGCGGGCTTTGAGCAACCCACGGCAGGAGAGGTGATCCTGGCCGGTCGCTGCGTGAACCAGGTACCACCCAACCGCAGGGATGTGAATACGGTTTTTCAGTCCTATGCCCTTTTTCCCCACATGAGCGTGTTTGACAATGTGGCCTTCAGTCTGAAACTCAAAAAAACGTCAAAAAGGGAGATCCAGGATCGGGTGACCGAAGCCCTTTCCATGGTCAAACTTTCGGAATATGCCCACCGCAGGGTGCATCAGCTTTCAGGAGGTCAGCAGCAACGAGTGGCCATGGCCCGCGCCATTGTGAACCGTCCTCTGGTTCTTCTTCTGGATGAACCCCTTTCCGCTCTGGATTATCAGCTGAGAAAAACCATGCAGCTGGAGCTGAAGCGTTTGCAGCGCCATCTGGGGATTACCTTTATTTTCGTGACCCATGATCAGGAAGAAGCCCTTTTCATGAGCGATCGGGTGGTGGTGATGAACGAAGGCCGTATTGAGCAGGTGGGCCGACCCCAGGAGATTTATGAAGAGCCTGTGAACATGTTCGTGGCCCGGTTTGTGGGGCAGATCAACGTATTTGAAGGCCATATTCTCAAGGCCAGGGAAGGGGGCGGATATCTCTGCCGTCTGGGTAAGATGGATTTTCCCCTGAACACCCGAAAAAGCTTTGGGGAAAATGAGGCTGTCCGTATCCTGCTGAGACCTGAAGACCTCAAGATTGAGCGCCTTTCCGATGGTTGCGCGCCCCCTTACCTGCCGGGGGTGGTGGAAGAGCTTCTCTACAAAGGCTCCACCGTGGATCTGGTGATTCGTCTGGATTCCGGGGAACAGATTTTTGTGACAGAGTTTTTCAATGAGGACGCAGAGCATATCTTCTATGCCGAGGGCGAAAAGGTCTGCGTGAGCTGGATCGAAGGATGGGAGGTGGTCTTTTCCCATGCACAGTGAAAGAAGTTTTTTTAAAAACGGAGTGATCCTGCTGGTCTGCTTCTGGCTTGGGATTTTTGTCTTTACGCCCAACATCCTTGTGCTGATCACAAGTTTTCTTGAACGGGATGCCGCCTCCTTTGTGGCGCCCCGTTTTTCCCTTGGAGCGTATAAGACCCTTTTTGATCCGGTTTTTGTCAGTATTTTTCTTGCGTCTTTCCGGATTTCCCTCATGGTGACCCTGATCTGCCTTGTGGCGGGTTATCCCTTTGCCTACGGCATTGCCCGTTCTCCCCGGAAGTGGCGTCGGCTTCTGCTGGTGCTGGTCATCATTCCCTTCTGGACCAGCTCTCTGGTGCGTACCTATGCGCTCATGATGCTCATGCGGGCCAATGGTCTCATCAACACCTGGCTGCAGAAACTGGGACTGATCGAAACGCCCTTTTCCATGCTCTATACGGAAGGGGCCGTACTCTTCGGCCTGGTGTATAACCTCCTGCCTTTCATGATTCTGCCCCTTTATGCTGCCATCGAGAAAATGGATTCAAGGCTTCTGGAAGCTGCTGAGGATCTGGGAGCCAACCGCTTTCAGCGTTTTACGCGGGTGGTGCTGCCCCTGACCCTGCCGGGTATTATCGCAGGCTCCATTCTTGTGTTTCTGCCTGCCATGGGTCTTTTTTACATCCCCGATATTCTGGGAGGTTCGCGGAGCATGCTGGTGGGCAACCTCATCCGGGACCAATTTCTCACGGCGAGGAACTGGCCCTTCGGATCTGCGGCCAGTGTGGTGCTGACCCTGATCATGGCCCTGATGCTGCTGGCCTACTGGCGCAGCATGAAACGCTTCAACGAAAGCATCATTCGCTGACCTAAGGGAGAGGGCTGACATGGCAAAACGGGAAAAGCGCCTGGGCCGGACCTTGTACATGGTTCTGGTCTATGGTTTTCTGTATACCCCCCTTGTGATCCTCATTGTGTATTCCTTTAACGCGGCCCGCTACGGCAGCGCCTGGACAGGTTTTACCCTGGACTGGTACAGAAGCCTTGCCAGCAACCAGCGACTGTTGGAAGCGGCCTTTCATACGCTGGAGGTGGCGTTGATTTCAAGCTGCATTGCCACCCTCATCGGAACCCTTGCGGCCCTGGCTTTTTACCGCTATCGTTTTGTGGGACGTAAGGTCTTGTATACGCTGGTGTATATTGTGATGATGAGTCCGGATATTGTGATGGGGATCTCCCTTCTTATCCTTTTCATCCTCATGGGGCTGCCTGTGGGTTTCCTGACTCTGGTGATCGCCCATGTTACTTTCTGTCTGCCCTTTGTGGTGGTAACGGTGTATGCCCGGATTTCCGGTTTTGACCGGAATGTGATTGAAGCGGCCAAAGACCTTGGAGCCGATGAATTCCAGACCTTCCGGCGGGTGATTCTGCCCATGATCATGCCTGCGGTTCTGTCCGGCTGGCTTTTATCCTTCACCCTTTCCGTAGATGATGTGATCGTGAGCTTTTTTGTAACCGGCCCTGCCTACGAAATTCTGCCTTTACGGATTTATTCCATGGTGCGTCTTGGGGTGAAACCGGAAGTGAATGCCCTTTCAACCCTGATGTTCGCCATCACGCTGGTTTCCGTGCTGGCTTCCCAATGGCTGATCAAGGAGAGAAAAGAATGAAAAAAAGTATCCTCACCCTGGTTGTCGGGTTTTCTTTGTTGCTTGCGGGTCTTGCCCAGGCAAACGAGAGACTTTTTGTGTACAACTGGTCCGAATACATGCCCGAAGCGGTGATCGCGCTTTTTGAAAAGGAGACGGGCATCAAGGTGGTCTACACCACCTATGACGCCAATGAAGCCATGTATGCGAGGATCAGACTCTTGGATGGCAAGGGCTATGATCTCATTTTTCCCTCCACCTATTATGTGGATAAAATGAGAAAGGAAGGCCTGCTCATGCCCCTGAACAAGGAGCTTCTGCCTGGCCTGGTCCATCTGGATCCTTCCCTGCTCAACAAATCCTACGACCCGGAAAACCGTTACTCCCTTCCCTATCTCTGGGGATCCACAGCCATTGGCGTGCATGCAGGCCTGGTGGACGCCAGCAAGGTGACAGCCTTTGCGGATCTCTGGAAACCTGAATACAAGGGCCGGGTCATGCTCACCAACGACATGCGGGAGGTGTTTGGTCTGGCTCTGCATGTGCTGGGGTATTCGGGGAACAGCGTCAAGGAGGCGGAGATTGCCGCAGCCTATGAAAAGCTCAGGGATTTGATGCCCAGTCTGCGGCTTTTTGCTGCGGAAAACCAAAAGCAGGTGCTGCTCAGCGGTGAGGCCGTGATCGGAGCCATCTGGAACGGAGAAGCCTACATGGCTGCGGAGGAAAACCCGGATATCCGCTATGTGTATCCCAAGGAAGGGGCGGTTTTCTGGGTGGACTCCATGGCCATTCCCAAGGGAGCGGCCAATCCTGAAGGGGCCCATCGTTTCATTAACTTCATTCTCCGGCCGGAAATTGCAAAAATGATCACAGAGGAGATCGGTTACGCCACCCCCAACAAAGCGGCTAAAGCCTTCTTGAGTCCTGAAGTGGCCTCCAATCCCACCGTGTATCCGGATGCGGAGCTGGTGCACAACGGCGAGTTTCAGAATGATGTGGGCGATGCCATTCTGATCTATCAGCGGTATTGGGAAAGATTGAAGACCGGACGCTGAAAAACGGAAAACAGCGGGCAGGAATTCTCCTGCCCGCAGAGTTTTTGACCCCCCCAACCCAGAGGGGCTTGCATGAAGTTTCTTCCCTCCCAGCTGATGTACCTGCTTCAGGATCGCAGGGCGCGGCGGAACATCCGCCTTCTTTCCCGCTTCATTCTGGTGCTTTTGGGCATCATCACCCTGTACAGCATCCTTTTTCATCTTTTCATGCTCATGGAAGGGCAGAGCCATTCCTGGGCCACAGGGGTGTACTGGACCCTGACGGTCATGTCCACCCTGGGGTTTGGGGATATCACCTTTCAAAGTGATATCGGCCGTATTTTTTCCATCGTGGTGCTGCTTTCGGGCATTGTGTTTTTGCTTGTCATGCTGCCTTTCACCTTCATCCAGTTTTTTTATGCCCCCTGGCTGGAAGCGGAAACCCAGTCACGGGCGAGGCAGAAACTTCCCGATGATGTGGAAAACCATGTGATCATTGTTGGTTTTGACCCCGTGGCCACCAGCCTTATTACAAGGCTTGTGAAGTATGAAAAGGAGTATGTACTCCTTGTCCCGGAAGTGCAGGAGGCCATCAATCTCAGGGACCAGGGGTACAAGGCCCTTGCCGGGGATCTGGATGACCCGGAAACCTACCGCCGCCTCCATATCCACAAGGCAGCCATGGTGCTGGCCCTTACCGATGACATGAAAAACACCAACATCGCCTTTACCCTGAGGGAGCTTTCCAAGGAGATTCCCATTGTGGTGAATGCGGAAAATGACGAGTCCGTGGATATTCTCCGCCTTGCCGGAGCCACACGGGTGTTTCAGTTCCGTAAAATGCTGGGAGGTTTTCTTGCGCGCCGCATTGTGGGGGCTGGCTTGCAGTCTGCCATCATTGGTCGTTTTGAAAAGCTTGTGATTGTGGAAGCCCCTGCCATGCGTACGCCTCTGGTGGGAAAAACCCTTCTGGAGTGCGGCCTGCGCCAGGCCACGGGCATGAACGTGGTGGGGCTCTGGGAAAGGGGCGTTTTCACCCTGCCGAGACCCGAGAGCCGGATACAGTCTGAAACCGTACTGGTGCTGGTGGGATCCATGGAACAGGTTCTTGTCTATGAGCGTTTTGTGGGGAATCAGGAGGAAGCCTCCTTGGATCCTGTTCTGATTCTGGGAGGAGGCCGGGTGGGCCAGGCTGCGGCGGAAATCCTTGAATCCAGGGGCGTTCGTTATCGGATTGTGGAAAAAAATCCCAAGGTAGCTGCAAAAAGCGCGCATATGGTTCTGGGCAGCGCCGCGGATCTGGATGTTCTCCTGGATGCGGGGATCAAGAAGGCCCCTTCGGTTTTCATCACCACCCATTCCGATGACATGAACATCTATCTCACCCTGTATTGCCGCAAACTGCGCCCGGATATCCAGATCATCAGCCGGGCTACTCTGGATCGGAATATCAGCATTCTGCACACCGCAGGTGCTGACCTTGTCATGTCTTACGCCGCCCTTGCGGGCAATACCCTTTTTAATCTCTTAAGTCCGGGCAAGGTGCTGATGGTCACAGAAGGCCTGAACATCTTCCGTGTTCGGAGCCATAAGAGCCTTTGGGGAAAAAGCCTTGTGGATAGCGGCATTCGTAAACACACGGGGTGCAACGTCATTGCCATGTCCTCAGGGGAAACCATGGAAATCAACCCGGATCCCTTTAAGATCATTGAAGAGGCTACGGAATTGATTGTCATGGGCAATGCAGAGTCGGAAAGTCTTTTCAGACGCCGTTATCCGGAAAAGGATGCCAGGGTGTAGGTGACTTTTTTTGCCCTGAGCGGAGAAATTACCATGTACCCTGGACTTTTTTTCCTGTAGGCTCTTTTTATCCTGTTTTATTCGCGTCTGTCCCCCCATTTCTGAGTCCGGCTGTCCCTGGGCTCAGCACCAGAAAGGAGACCTTGCATGACGGATAAAAAGAAGCTGACAACCAATGGCGGAGCCCCGGTTCCGGATAACCAGAATGTACTGACAGCAGGCCCCCGCGGGCCCATGCTTCTTCAGGATGTCTGGTTTCTTGAGAAACTGGCCCATTTTGATCGTGAGGTGATTCCGGAGCGGAGGATGCACGCCAAGGGGTCGGGTGCTTATGGGGTTTTTACGGTCACCCACGACATCACCCAGTACACAAGGGCGAAAATATTTTCTGAAATCGGCAAGAAAACGGAGCTTTTCACCCGCTTCAGCACGGTGGCCGGAGAAAGGGGCGCTGCGGATGCAGAACGGGATATCCGGGGTTTTGCTGTGAAATTTTACACGGAAGAGGGGAACTGGGATATGGTGGGCAACAATACGCCTGTGTTTTTCCTGCGAGATCCCCTGAAATTTCCAGACCTGAACCATGCGGTGAAGCGGGATCCCCGCACCAATATGCGAAGTGCGAAAAACAACTGGGATTTCTGGACTTCTCTGCCCGAAGCCCTGCATCAGGTGACCATTGTGATGAGTGATCGGGGCATTCCCGCCACCTATCGTCATATGCACGGGTTCGGCAGTCATACCTTCAGTCTCATTAATGCAAAAAACGAACGCTATTGGGTGAAGTTTCATTTTAAAAGCCAGCAGGGAATTAAAAATCTTACGGATGCGGAAGCCGAAGCCCTCATTGGTAAGTGTCGGGAAAGCCATCAGCGGGATCTGTACGAAAGCATTGAAAACAAGGATTTTCCCCGCTGGACCCTTTTCATTCAGGTGATGCCGGAAAAGGAAGCCGCCACCTGCCCCTGCCATCCCTTTGACCTGACCAAAGTCTGGTTTCACAAAGACTATCCTCTGATTGAAGTGGGGGTGATGGAGCTGAATCGCAATCCGGAAAATTATTTTGCCGAGGTGGAGCAGGCGGCCTTTAACCCGGCCAATGTGGTGCCGGGTATTGGCTTTTCTCCGGACAAGATGTTGCAGGGTCGCCTCTTTTCCTATGGCGATGCCCAGCGTTACCGTTTAGGGGTCAACCACCACCTCATCCCCGTGAATAAGGCCCGTTGTCCTTTCCACAGTTACCACAGGGATGGTGCCATGCGGGTGGATGGCAACCATGGCAGCACCCTTGGATATGAGCCCAACAGTTATGGGGAGTGGCAGGAACAGCCCGATTTCAGTGAGCCGCCCCTGAGTCTGGAAGGGGCTGCCGATCATTGGAACCACAGGGAGGACGCGGATTATTATTCCCAGCCCGGTGCACTTTTCCGTCTGATGCGTCCGGAACAAAAAGAAGTTCTTTTTGGTAACACGGCCCGCTCCATGGGGGATGCGCCCCAGGAAATCAAGCAGAGACATATCCGCAACTGTTTTAAGGCAGACCCGGCCTATGGCGAGGGAGTGGCAAAGGCCCTGGGTATGGATCTGAGTGAGGCGCTTGCATGAACGGCGGTAGAAGAAGGTTTCGCCTTAAACCCTGAAAAAGGTCCGGTGAGTTGACGGGTGTGAAGATTCAGGGCGGTTAAAATGACAGAGGGGCAAGGCGGAAAAATAATTTTCCCCTTGCCCCTTTATTTTTTCGATTCAGCGGAGTCCGGTGTGGCGCGGATCCCTATTTTTCAGGGTATCCGCCCGACTCAATAGTTGGTGGGCTTAAGTTCAAAGTGAGCCTGGGGATGGGCGCAGGCGGGGCACATTTCCGGAGCTTTTTCTCCGGTGTGCACATAGCCGCAGTTGCGACATGCCCAGGTAGCGCTTGCTTCGCGCTTGAAAACCCTGCCTGCTTCAATGTTGGCGGCAAGGGCTCTGTAGCGGTTTTCGTGGTGTTCTTCTGCAATACAGATTTTTTCAAATACAATGGCGATGGCTTCAAAGCCTTCTTCACGGGCGGTTTTGGCATATCCGGGATACATGGAGGTGAATTCCTCATGCTCTCCCTGGGCCGCAGCCTTGAGGTTTTCAAGGGTTGTTCCGATCACACCTGCAGGGAAATTCCAGCGTACTTCCACTTCTCCGCCTTCAAGGAATTTGAAAAAGCGCTTGGCATGCTCTTTTTCCTGGTTGGCTGTTTCCTCAAAGATGGCGGCAATCTGTACGTAGCCTTCCTTCTTGGCCTGGGCTGCAAAATAGGTATAGCGGTTTCTGGCCTGGGATTCCCCGGCAAAAGCTGTGAGAAGGTTTTTTTCGGTCTGCGTTCCTTTGATGGATGCCATGCTGAACTCTCCTTTGAATGGTTTTGGGTTTCTCGGTTTAAAAGAAGGATCATCGTTTCTGGCATTTGGGGCAGAGGCCCCTTACCTCGACAATGATGTCGTGAATCTGGTAAGGACTTTCCACCTGTTCCCGAAGAAGGCTTTCCAGGGGAATACTTGCGGGTAGGTCTTCCAGACTGTCGCAAGCCGTGCAGCGGATATGGGCATGGGTATGGGTGCTGCCATCGTAACGTCTGGGACCTGCGCCCGTATCAATCCTTGCAATGTAGCCCGCCTCACTGAGGCTTTCAAGGTTTCTGTAAACGGTTCCAAGACTGATGCGTGGAAGCTTGTTCTGTACCCAGCGGTATACCATGTCCGCTGTGGGGTGGCTCTGGGTGGCGAGAACCACATCCAGAATGATGCGTCGTTGCGCACTGAGGCGGATGGCTCCGAGTTTCTCTTTGTGTGAATGTTCCATGACGCCTCCCCCTTTTTTTCAGTAATAATTACTGTTAATGGTTTTTTCTGTCAAGGCTTTTCTGCATATGCGCAAAAAGGATTGAAATCTTCTTTTTCTGGCCCATAGAAAAGAACCTGCAAAGACTAAGGAATGGATCAGAAGAGATTCCGAACTTCCGCCATCAGTTGTTCGGCCAACCCATCCAGGGCCAGGCTCTGGGAGGCGGCCAGGGCTTCGGGTTCGATGGAGGTGCTGAAGACACGGACATCAAAGGGCACTTCTTTGGGGAGTTTACCCGGAGCTTCTAGGGAAAACATACCGCTTAAACGCACTTCACCCTTTTCATCTCCTGAAAAATCGATGATCTGCAGACGTAGGCGCAAGGCGGGAGGGGGATAGGCCGGCCCGAGTTCTGCGGGTATGACCCGGAATCCGGGGAGCCTGGCATCCATGCGTAAAGCCAGGCTTTCTCGCATGAGCCGGTCAAGGGGAGCGGACCAGCGGTGGTGTTCATGTACAACCAGCTGAAATCCGCCCTGACGCGTGACCATCTGGGGACGGTCCAGGTGGCGGGGGATGGCAGATGTTTCCAGAAGCAAAACGGGACTCCCGGCTTTTTTTTGCATAAGGGGAGGGTCCGGAATGCCCAGATGGTAGAGCTGGGGATGGGGCTTGGCGGCACAGCCCGCAAGCAGGAGAAGAAAAAGGACAGCCTTCACAGCATGCCCCAGTCCGGGAGAGGAGGAAAGGGGGGATCTTGCGCGGTGTCTGTGCATGGGACCTCCGGATCTTTTATTTTCCGTAAAGAAGGGTGTCGGGTCTTGCCTCCAGGCTTTCGGCAAGAATGCGAATGGCCCGGGCGGACTCGGCCAGTTCCTGGGCTGCCCGGTTGATTTCCATATAAAGGGGACTTCCCTGTTGAAGGGTGGCAAGTCCCGCATTGAGCTGATCCAGAGTGGTGTTGATGCCCGCAAGGACTTCCCGGGTATCCTGGAAGACGGGTCTGAGATCTCCGGGGATGTCTTCCATGCGAAGCATGAGTTTTCTGGCGCTTTCCAGGGTTGTGATGGTGTTCTGGGCTATGCCTTCCAGGGGGAGTTCACGGATGCGGTTGAGAATGCGCAGGGCGTTTTCCGTGAGCTGGGCAATGGGATGGGGCAGAGTGGGGATGACAGGAATGCCTTCGGGACTTAAGGGCAGCTCCTTTACGGGATTTGCCGGATCCATTTCCATGGCCACAAAGAGCTGGCCTGTGAGAAGGCTGCCCATTTCCAGCCGGGCCTTGAGACCCTGATGCAGCATCTGCATGAAGAGGGCATCGGGATCCGGATGCTTGGGTCCTGTGAGACGGCGGGTGAGGATGGCAATCCTGACAGGAATGCGCAGGGCTTGGGTGGCCTGGTCATAGTAAAGGTTCACGTCCAGTACCTCCCCGATCTGAACGCCACGGAAATCCACAGGCGCACCGGGGCTGAGGCCGCGGACGGATCCGTCAAAATAGACGACAAAGGGGAGTCCCATCTGCATGGACCTGGACTGAATCTCTCTGAAATTGGGAAACAGGGGAAAATGGGTTCCGTTTTTTACCCGTGGGGCCTCGGGATCGGGATTGTCAAAGGCGATGCCTCCGGAAAGCAGGCTTTCCAGGGATTCGGTGCGAAGGCGTATGCCTTCGGCGCTCAGGGAAAAATCAACCCCGGTTTCCCGCCAGAATCGGGTGGCTCTGCTGATGTGTGCGTCATAGGGAGAACGGACAAAGATATCGAGAAAGATACGCTGCTGATCCGAAGACACGGTGAGCGCCTCCACAGCGCCGACCTGGATTTTCCGGTAATAGATGGGGGCGCCCACATCAAGACCACCGGATTCGGTTTCGAGAACCAGCCGCAGTCCAGGCGTTTCCGAAGGGGTGAGGGGAGGATTTTCCAGCCCCACGAAGGAGGTGGCGGGTTTTCCGGGTCCGGGTTCTATGGCGATATAGGCTCCGGAGAGCAGGGTGTTGAGTCCGGAGATGCCCTGTTTGTCGATGCGGGGACGCACCACCCAGAAGCGGCTGCTTTCCGTGATATGGTGCTGCATGGTGCGATGGACGCGGATCCGGGCGCTGATGTGGGAAAGATCCGGGGCCAGGTCGATGTTTTCCAGGGTTCCGATGGCAAGATCCTTGAACCGCAGCTGGGTTTTTCCGGGGACAAGTCCGGCTGCGGTTTCAAAGCTTACGGTGATCAGTATGCCACGCTGGGCATAGTGTTGCCAGAGAAGCCAGCCTCCGGCCACCAGAGCGGTCAGGGGGATGAGCCAGATCCAGAAGCGGGCCTTGGCTGTGGTGATTTCCGGAAACTCAGAGGCAGGCAGGTTCATGGGCGTCGTTTTCCTGAGATGGCCGATCCCAGAGCAGTCTGGGGTCAAAGGTTTCAGCGGCAAAGAGGGTGATGACGACCATGCCCGCAAAGGCGGTGGCGGCAATACCCGGTTCAATGGTGGCGATACGGCCCATCTGTACCATGGCGGCGAGGGTGGCCACCACAAAAACGTCAACCATGGACCATTTCCCAATGAATTCAGTAAGTCGGTACAGAGCGGTCTGGTCCCTGGGGCAGGCGATTGTGCGGAAGCGGACGCAGATGATGAGGTAAAACAGGGCAAGGAGCTTGGCCATGGGGATGAAGACACTGGCAAAAAAAACCACAGATGCGATGAGAAAGGCCTTGTCCTGCCAGAGGAGAATGACGCCTCCGAGGATGGTGCTGGAAAGGGATTGCCCGAAATTTTCAACGATCATGATGGGATAGAGGTTGGCCGGTATGTAGAGAATGAGGGCGGTGAGGGTCAGGGCAAGGGTGCGGTTGAGGCTTTGGGGTTTGCGGGCATGCATGGGGCTTGCGCATCGGGTGCAGGAAGGGGTCGCCAGGGTGTGAAGGCGGCCGCAGGTGTGGCAGGGGGCAAGGCCTGCTTTTCTCGCCTCCTTTCCCGGCAGAGGCGTGGGGGGCAGGGGGGGCTGGCTGAGGTTTTCCCAGATATCCCGTACGGGCATGGCGGCAAAGGCGAACTGAAGAAAGAAAACCTGAAGACAGAAGGCCCAGAAACCGTAAGCCAGGTGGATTTCCGCCATGTGGACGGCCTTGACCAGCACCACGAAGATACTGACAAGATAGACATCGGTCATATCCCAGAACCGGGCGTGTGCGAAAAGCTTGAGAAAAAAACGGTAAAAGGGAGGTTTTCGGTTCTGCCTGAGAAAAAAGAGCAGATAAATCAATAAGAGGATGGCGCACAGGGGGGCGAGGATGAGAAGCAGTCCCACAAAAAGAGCAAGGCTAGGCATTCTGTGCTGAAAGAGGGTCAGAACCGCAGAAGGCAGGGAGATGGTCTGGCTTTGTCCGCTGATGCCAATGGATATGAAGGGCAGGGAGATGGCGATGATCCAGGCGATGAGCGCGGCAAGGCAGAGGGCAAGGGGCAGATCCGGGCCGTAAAAGCAGCGTCCCCTGAGGCGCGTGCCACAGCGACGGCAGAGGGCCACCTGGCCGCGCTGGAGGGGGATTTTGAGGTGCAGGCGATCGCAGGCCGGACAGGCCATCCAGTCGGGAAAAAAAGGTGTCTCCTTTTTCATGCGTCCCCTTTCTTTTGTGCCTCACAAAGGGAGAAAAAGACCCTCAGGCGGCTGAGGAGCAGGGCCAGGGAGTCGATGCGGACCCGTTCTTCATCGGAGTGCTGGCTCATTTCTCCGTCTGCTCCCCAGACAACGGCGGGGATGTGGTTTTCCGAAAAATAATGGGCGTCACTGGCGCCGTGTTCGTGTACGTACCGGGCCTGGGGAGCGGCCAAAGCCAGAAGGCTGAGGTAGGAAGAGTTTCCGGCTGTGAAAACAGGGTCCAGGCTTTCCTGGGTCAGGCGGCTGAAGCGGAGTTTTTTTTCCATCTCCCGAATCATCTGTGTGGGGTCGTCTTTTTCCGTAAAGCGGACATCCAGCAGGGCAAAGGCGCTGTCAGGTACCTGATTCACGGCGTTTCCGCCCTCCATGCGGCCGATGTTGAGGGTTTTTTCCCAATAAAGGGCATCCTGATGGGAAAAGAGGCTGCGGATTTGCCCAAGATCGGCCATCAGTCCTTCCAGGGCGTTTTGCCCCAGCCAGGGACGAGCGCCGTGGGCGTTTTTCCCTCTGGCCTCAAGGCGGAGCCGCAGAATGCCCTTTTGCCGGATAACGATTTCATCGGGGGTTCCGCCGTCAAGAATAATGGCGAAATCACAGGAAAGTCGGGGAAGGATAGCGCCCGTGCCCCGTTCTCCGCCGGTCTCTTCATCGGAGGTGATGAGAAGGCCAAAGGGCAGGTCCTTTGTGTCCAGGCCTTTTTTTCGGAGTTCCAGGGTTTTTTCAAGGAGAAGGTGCAAAGAAAGGGCAATGGCGTATTTATCGTCTACAGCGCCGCGTCCCCAGATAAAACCGTCCCGGATGCAGGGGGTGAAGAGGGCTTCGGGCGCACGGACCACATCCATATGGCTGACAAGGAGAACAGGGCTTCTTTCCGGTGCTGGGGTGATGAGAATGGAGGGCGCGCCCTGGACATGAAGAATTTCATGGCACAGCCCATGCCGGGTGAGGAAGGTGCGGATGAAATCCGTACACCGGCGGATCTCGTCGGGCCTGGATTCCATGGTCTGAAAGCCCATGAGTGTCTGTGTCAGGGAAAGGAGATCCTGCATGGCAGCGCCCGTCCTTGTGGATGAGGATGACAAAAGCTGTTTTCCGCACTACAATACATCAATATGCGGTTTTTGCAAAAACCATGAATGCGTCTGTGCCAGAAAAGTGGCGGGGAAGCTATTCTGAAGAGCAATGGAAAGGATCAAAACGCCATGAAGCATGTGCTCATTGTGGGCGGAGGTTTTGTGGGCCTGAACGCCGCCAAGGCCCTGGGGAAATCGGGAAAGGTGGAGGTGACCCTCATTGACAAGAGGAACTATCACCTGTTTCAGCCCCTTTTGTATCAGGTGGCCATGGCGGGCTTGAGTCCTGCTGAAATTGCAGCTCCCCTGCGCAGTCTCCTTTCCGGTTATCGCTACGTACGGGTACTCCAGGCCGAGGCCTTTTCCGTGGATGCCAAGGCGAAGAAGGTGGAAACCAGCATCGGTTCTCTGACCTATGATTATCTGATTCTGGGGTGTGGAGCGCAGCATGCCTATTTTGGCAGAGAAGAGTGGGAGCCCCTGGCTCCCGGTCTCAAAACCGTGGAGCAGGCCACGGAAATCCGCAGGCGCATCCTGTATGCCTTTGAAAGGGCGGAGTGTACCACCAATCTTGAGGAAAAGATGAAGCAACTCACCTTTGTGGTGGTGGGCGGAGGCACCACAGGCGTGGAGCTTGCGGGGGCCATCGGCGAGATGAGCCGGTATACCTTTTCCAAGGATTTTAAAAACATTGATCCCAAACTGACGCGGGTGATTCTGGTGGAGGCCGGGGAACGCATTCTGCCGGGTTACCATCCGGATCTGTCCGCCCGGGCCGCTCGGGATCTGGAAAGTCTCGGTGTGCAGGTCTGGACCTCGAAAAAGGTGTCAGGCATTGACAAGGACGGGGTGGATATCGGCAAAGAGCGTATCCAGGCTGCGACGGTTCTCTGGGCTGCGGGCATTGAGGCGGCGGCAATCAATACCACCCTGGGCCAATCCCTGGATTGGCTGGGCAGGGTTCCGGTAAAGCCGGATCTCAGCCTTGAAGGGTTTCCCGAGGTTTTTGTGGGAGGAGACCAGGCTTCTTTCATACCGGAAGGTGCGGGTAACGCCCTTCCCGGTGTAGCCCCCGTGGCCCTCCAGCAGGGGCGTCATATGGCAGGGAATATTCTGCGGGATCTTGCGGAAAAACCTCGAAAGGATTTTACGTATTTTGACAAAGGTCAGATGGCCACCATCGGCCGCAGCCGGGCTGTGGTGGAAGCCGGAAAAATCCGGTTTGCAGGATTCTTTGCCTGGCTGACCTGGCTTTTCATCCATATCTATTTTCTTACGGGCTTTAAAAATCGGCTTTTTGTCGTGCTTCAGTGGGCAGGGGCTTACTTCACCTTCAACCGGGGCGCACGTCTGATTGTGAATAAGGAGTGGCGTTTTTACAGGCCGAAGGAGGACAAGGACCAGAGGTCTGGGGATTCATGAGGCCGATGCCCCGTCAGAGGACGGGGCATCCCACTCCTTTTTCACCTTAAATAACAGCTTTTTTCCGGAGATCCTTTTCACGGACTGGCTGTTTCCATGGAATCCGCAGCACGGGTCAGGTTCTTTCTGGACCTGACCTTTTGTTTGAGCGTCTCCAGATGACGAAGGTAGGCCTCATTTTCTCCCTGGGTCATGAGTACGTAGGGATACCAGCCTTCAGCTCCCTTGAGGAATCCCGCACGGGTGCGCACATCGGAAAGGGTGCCTGTTTTGTAGCGGCCCTGAACTTCCCTGCGCATGAGATCCATGTAGGGGATGAAGACATCCAGGGCTTTGATCATTTCCTGGCAGGAAATCTGGTTTTTCCGGGAGAGCCCCGAACCCTCCTCGATGAAAAAATTCTGGATGCCAAGGCGTTTTTCCACAAAAAGACTTAAATCCTTGCGGGCATCTTCCAGGCCTATGGGTTTTGGGTCTTTGACGTTCTGGGAGGCTGTGAAAAGAAGAAGCTGGTTGGCGATGACGTTGTTGGAATGGGCCATGAGCTGGTGGACAATGTCAGCAATGCTGAAGTTTGATGGCACTTCAAGGAGCAGGGTGTCGGGTTCGGTGGGTGGATTTTCACGGAATCGGGTTTCACTGTTTTCAAAGGTAAAGCCTGCTTCTTCCAGAAAATGGCGGGTGAGGGCTGCGGCATAGCGTATGGGGAAATCACTTTCCTCAGGAAGGGCGATGCGGCCTGAAGCCATGCGAGAGGCCTGGATGGGACCGATGACCATGGGTAAAAGGGGGGTTTCCTCTTCTCCGGAAACAAGGCGGCCTTTTTCCGTTTTAAAGGATACGGAATTGAAATTCACGGCAAAGGCAGTGAGGGGGGCGTTGTAACTCCGAAGGGAGCGGGCGGATCGTCCGTCTATGGGAATTTTTTTTTCAAAACGGGAAACATCCACAACAAGCCCTGTAAAGTGGCGGTGAGGAGTTTGCTCGGCAAGCCTTGCAATCATGGTTTTCAGGGGCATGGAAGTGAGAAGGGGGTCGGAGCGGGAGGTGAGTACGAGGTTACCCTCACTGTCCGTGTGCCAGGGTGTGACAATGCGGTATTCCGGTCCCAGGGTTTCCAGGGCGTAAAGGGAGGTGAGGATTTTCAGAATGGAGGCCGGCGGCATGCCTTCGGCGGGGTTTTGGGAGGCAAGCACTTCTCCATCCGGTGTTTTCAGAAGCCAGGCGTTGCGTGCGGTTGTCTGTTCCGCTGCCCAGGCGTGGAAAAGAGGAGAGGCGAGCAAAAAAAACAGCATGACAAGGATATGCGGCATGTGGGGAATCCTGATGATGTGGGTGATGGGGATACGCATGGCGGCAAGACCTGTTCTGAAAGAGTTATTTTTTTCGCATACGACTGTCGAGGATGAGGGTCACGGGCCCATCGTTAAGCAGAGACACAGCCATTTGCGCCTGGAACCTGCCTGTCTGGACATGGACTCCTGCGTTTTTACAGCGCTGGATGAAGTCCTCGTACAGGGGAATGGCCGTGGCCGGAGCTGCGGCAGCTGTGAAGGAAGGCCGTCGGCCTTTCCGGCAATCTCCCAGGAGGGTGAACTGGGAGACCACGAGGAGTTCCCCGGCGGTCTCCAGAACGGAGCGATTCATTTTTCCCGTCTCATCCTCAAAGATTCTTAGATGGACAATTTTGTCGGCAAGAAAGGCGCTGTCTTCCTCCCTGTCGTCTTCAGCAACGCCCAGAAGCACAAGAAGCCCCTGGTCGATCTTCCCTTCGATCTCATTATCAATGCGGACATCGGCATGGCGGACACGCTGCACAACGGCGATCATAAGACTTTCCTTTACTCAAAAACGGAAAAAATTTCCCGGAGAGTTTCCTGTCTTTTTTTCTTCTGTCTCAGCCTTTCCCACTGGTCGGGAAAGGCGAGGGGGGCAAACCGGGCTTCCAGGGTAAGGTGCACACTTTCCTTTTCCCGCACAAAGGAGACAATGCGGATGGGATCCTGAACAAGACCTTCATAGCGGAGGGTCATGCGGGATTGTATATGATTGCCAGTTATCTGGTTGTGGCCTGCAATGCTCTGGGCGCCATGCTGAAGAAGCAGGGTTTCCCAGGCCTTGCGGAGGGCGGGCATGCGGCCGTCTTCACCGGGCTGAAGGGGAAGATGCACGGACACGGATAGGGTCTGCCAGTGGCCCATCCTGTATTCTGTGGGCGCAGACGCCATGATGAGGCGGTTTTTTGTGAGCATGCCATCTTGGGTATCCTGTTCCAGGGTGATGCAGAAAGGGCCGCTTTGGAGGGCTGGATGGGGTCTCGCGCAGGCCATGGCCAGGAAAAAGAGGGCAATGAGGGCCCCGGAAAGGACGGGTAAGCGGAGCAGGAGGGCTTTTTTTTGCCGGATCCAGGGGCTATGAGCCTTGCGGCCCCCAACGCCAAGGGCCTGGGGCTGCCTGGTATTTGCACAGAAGTTCACCCGCATTTGTTTTTTCTTGCCCCGTTTGCGCTTAAGAAAAAAATCCCGATGGTCGAAAGATGAAAAAAAGAATATTGAGACTTAAGGCTTATACCATGGTCCTTCTTTGGGAATAAACAGTCTCCCCTGGATTTTTTTTAAGGGTTAACGGAAAACAGGAGGCGCTATGCGTCAGTCAAAGGGAAAGTCATGGCGGGTCTGGTTTGTGCTTGGGATATGGACGGGCCTGCTGCTGGTATCCGCCCTGGGGTGTGCAACCCGAAATCAGGTTCTCTGGCACAAGAGCCCCGCCATCCGTTCTGCTAACCTGATTCCCGGAGTGGAGCCGGAGGAAAGTGCGGTGAAGCTGATGGTACGGGTACAGGGCCAGGGGTTGGCTCCGGAAAAGGGATCGCCTGCCAGACGCCGTTATTATGCCGAGCGCGCCGCTGTTCTGGATGGTTACCGAAGGCTTTCCGAACGGATTGCGGGCATTCTGCTGGATTCCTACACCCTGGCCGGAGAAGGGGAAATGGGCCAGGATCGCATTCTCTCAGAAACCCGCGCTTATCTGCGAGGCGCTCAGGTCATGGAAGTGGCCTACTCCGAAGGTATGGCAACGGCGGAAGTCCGGGTTTTTCTTGTTCCGAGGCAGTCGGTCTTTCAGTGGGATGGGACGGTGGCAAGTCCTTAGGCCAGGGTTGAGATAAAGATTGAGACGCATTTTGTGTGTTTTGGGCCCCATCGGCCTTGCAAGTGGGCATGTGCCGTGGTTTTGGGGCTGAAGACTGAAAACCAGAGGGTTCTTTTCATGATGACGGATATCTGAAGTCCTGTTGTCCCGGCTCTGGGGCTGTGTTAAGGAAAAAGGCAGTCTGACCCTGCTGCGGGGTCGACTGTCTTTTGCTTTTTGTGTGAACCTGAGAAGGGGAAAACCCTGAGGAAGGTGGCATGTCCCAGAACATACCGCAGTTGGGTCTGTCTCGCAGGCTGGTTCTGGTTCTCCTGATTCTGCTGACCGTGGGAGAACTCCTTGCCTTCATGGTGGCCTGGAACATGTCGGGCAAAAAGGCCTGGCTTCAGGTACAAAACGCCACAGGCGAGGTGATTTATGAGACCCGGGGCGATACCCTGACCCGTTTTGATCGTTACTATTTTGAGCAGAATTTCGGTCCTCTGGAATCCTTTCATACCCGTCTTGTGACAAGGGAAACCCCTTTTCCCCTCACGGCCTGGCTCTTTGCGGCCATCGGGGTTCCTGTGGGACTGGTGCTTTTCTTTGCCTTTCTTGTGAAGGTCTGGCATTCGCTTTTTCTGCGGGAAGAAGCTGCACATGCGCAACCCGAAGAGGGCGGCGGTTGGGAAAAGGTGCTGTCGCGCATGGACAGGCCGGGCGTCTTTACAGTGGGAGGCCTGGTTTTTGTTTCCGTTCTGGCGCTCTGGGTGCTGCCCGTGCTGCTTTCCCGTGCGGCCCTTTCCGCTCTGGAGCTGGTTTTACGTTTCAAGTGGATTTTTGCAGTGCTTTTTCTGGGGGTTTTAAGTCTTTGCTTCTGGTTTCTGTATCTGCGGTATCGTCTGGCGAGCAAGGCCATGGATGCGAGGCTGGAACTGGAGCGTCTGCGTCTGACCCTGGAAATGGAGCAAAAGGAATTGACTTATCCTGAGAAAAAGACCCTTCTTTTATCGTCTCCGAGGGATGAAAAAAAGATGAAGGATACCTGAGAAAAAAAGACGTTGATGGGGACCCCACAAACCAGGAAGGCTTTTTCTTCCGACACCCAAGACGCTGTACGACCCCCAGGATGTGAGAATCATGGATATCATCACCACCCATAAGAACGCGGATTTTGATGCTGTGGCCTCCATGGTGGCGGCGACCCTGCTGTATCCGGGAGCCATCCCCGTGCGGCCCAATGACCTGAACCCCAATGTGAAGGCTTTTCTATCCATCCATAAGGATATCTTTGACACCTATCTTCCCAAGGAAACGGAGCTGAAAAAGGTACAGCGCATGGTCGTGGTGGATACGGGGTCCTGGGCACGTCTGGACGGGCATCTCCGCAAGCTGAAAGACCAGAAGGATTTGGAGCTGATCCTCTGGGATCACCATCCCGAAGGCGATATTGAGGCCGGATGGACATGCCGGGAATCCATGGGGGCCACGGTGACCCTCCTTGTGCGGAAAATGCGGGAACAGGGAATGCGGCTGACGCCCATGCAGGCGACCTTGTTTTTACTGGGACTTTATGAGGATACGGGCAATCTGAGTTTCAGTTCCACCAAGGCGGAGGATGCCCTGGCAGCTGCCTACCTTCTTGAAAACCGGGCGGATCTCAATGTGCTTTCCACCTTTTTAAGGCCGGTTTATGGTGAGCGGCAAAAGGAAATCCTCTTTGAGATGATTCAGGCCGGAGAATCCGCCAAGCTGGATGTGAAAGGACATCGTATCGCCATCAGTCGCATGGTGATCGAAGGACATGTGGGCAACCTTGCTGTGGTCATCAATATGTACCGGGAGATCATGAACGTGGACGCCGCCTTTGGCGTGTTCACGGATCTGGAGCGACAGCGTACCTTTGTCATCGGTCGCAGCAAGACCGAAGATCTTAATGTGGGTTCCATTATGCGCAGTCTCGGCGGGGGAGGGCATCCTGCCGCAGGTTCCGCCATGCTGGATCTTGTGAATACCGATGTGGTGGTGGAGCAGATCGTAACCCTTCTTCAGGGCAATCAGCAGAGTTCTGTGCAGCTCAGCGACATCATGAGTTATCCCGTGAAAACCGTGGAAGAGGATACGCCCATGGATGTGGTCTGGGAGGTGCTTGTGGAAAAGGGATGTACGGGGCTGCCCGTGGTGCAGGACGGGGTGCTGACCGGGGTGATTTCGCGGCGGGATTTCCGGAAAATCCGCAAGGATTCCCAGAGAAAAGCACCGGTACGGGCTTTTATGAGCCGCAACGTGGTTACCATTGATCCCACCAAGAGTCCCATGGAAGCGGCAAAGATCATGGTAAAGCATGACATCGGCCGCCTGCCTGTGGTGAAAGACGGAAAGATCATCGGCATTGTGTCACGATCCGATGCGATGCGCTATTTTTACGACCTTCTGCCCGATTGAAAGAAGGTGGGGACCGAAATTTTTTTCCTTTGAGATCAGGGCCTGGTTAGGGTGTTTGGGTATGATTTATTAAGGACCTGAATTCATTTGTGAATGCGTAAAAATCCTTTTCCTGCACGGTCAGGGGAGGATCAATCCTGAAAAAAGTTTTTCTGTTACCAACGATATAGCCTCTGGCAATCAGTTCCTTGAACAGTCGGTCTCCGGTGCCTTCATCGCAGACCTCAACCGCAAACATGAGGCCCCGTCCCCGCACGTCGGTGATGAGGCGTTTGTCTTTTAAGGATGCGAGCATTTCAAAAAATCTTTTTCCTTTGATTTCAGCTTTGGGAATCAGATCCTCATCCTTGATGATTGTTATCACCTCCTTGACAATGGCCGCTCCCAGCGGATCATTCTGATGGGACTGCATATACCTGAACGTACCTTTTTTCAGCTCTCTGACGGTTTCTTCGTTTATTGCGGTCACGCTGACGGGATAGCCGTTTCCTATGCCCTTTCCGATTGCCACCATATCTGGCTTGATCTGGTAGTGATCATAGCCGAACCATTTCCCAGTCCTTCCGGTTCCAGTGGTCACCTCATTGGCAATGACCTTGCCGCCCTGTGATCTTACAATGGCAACGATATTCTGGATCAACGCCTTCGGCGGGAATCTGACAAAGCCAGAAGAACTGCCCGGCTCAAAGATGAAGTCCGAAATATCTCCAGGAATATCCTTGAGCTTTTCACATCCGATATCACAGTGATCCTGATGGGGGCAGCCCATGCATGCTTCCCAGTTGAAGATGTACCAGTTTCTTTTTCTGTCGGTCACGGAACTGTATGAGCCCAGATAGGAATCGTGAAGGGTCATGGACTGCTTTTTGCCGGTGACATGTTTGGATATCTGCCTGGCAAGTTCGATGGCCTCACTGCCGGAGCATAGGAATACGCAATTGCCATTTTCAAAGCCAGTGACAGAGAGAACAGAATCCGCTGCATTTTCAACGATATCTCCGGAATAGCAGAAACCAGCATGCATGAATGTTTCAATCTGCTTTTTGATCGTGCTGTTTATCCGGACATTCCCGTGACCCAGTGATGTACACCAGACTCCCGACTCCAGATCCATGTATCGTTTCCCCTTACCATCCAGCAGATAAATGCCTTCACAGCTGACAATGTTGGGGATTTCAATGCTATGATTTGTGCAGTTGAATATTTTGCTCATTCTTTATATCCGTTACCTTCACTTTATCTTCACTGCCTGAGTCGCCAGCTTCTTGCTCAGGACCGCGCCATTAGAGCGAATACGCCCCATCCAAGGTATTCACGGGTGTAGGCCGTATGGCGTTTGGGGGCTGTGGTCAGTTGGGCTCGGACTTCTTCTGCAAAATCGTCTTCTGGATTCGCTTCAAGCCATCGACGCATGGTGAGCCACTTGGCGGCCTCGTATCTGTCCCAGCCTTCCTGATCCGCCAGAACCATTTCCACAAGGTCGTAGCCTAGCTCGTCGAAAAACGCGCAAAGCTCAGGAAGCATGAGAAAATCGGAGATGGAATTGGCAAAGCATCCCCTGGCAACGTCTTCTGTTGGTGGTAATTGCCGCCAGTAAGGCTCGCCGATGAGGATGATTCCCTTGGCGCTAAGGCTTTTTGTCAGAAGATCGATGGTTCCGGCGACTCCCCCACCGATCCACGTGGCACCGACACAGGCAGCCACACCGCACTTTTCGTCGGTTACATAGCCGACAGCGTCACCATGGATGAACTCGACCCGATCAGCCACGCCAAGTTCTTCAGCGCGGAGTTTTGCTTGTTTGCAGAACAACGGACTCATGTCGATGCCAAGGCCGGTGATTCCGTAGTCACGTGCCCAGGTACACAGCATTTCGCCCGAGCCACTACCGAGATCAAGGACGCGAGTCCCTGGCTCCAAGCGCAACACGGCACCGAGAGTGGCGAGTTTTTCTGGTGTGAAAGGGTTATGGATGCGGTGAGCACTTTCGGTGATGTTGAAGATTCGTGGAATATCCAATTTGAAAAACCTCCTGCAGGGATGAATAAATTCGGTCACTGTCTGACACAGAATCTGACAGCCATCGGTGGTGAAGCGCAGCGGAATTTTCGTTTCTGAGTTCCTGAGATGGATCTGTGCCGGGCTATGACTTCTTTCCAATGACCGCAAATTCGCTTGAGTTTCGGTCATATGGGGTTCCAGCGACGTCTGAATAGAACGACTCAATGGAAAATCCGCTTTCCATAAATTCCCTCTCCAGTTCCGCAGGTGAGAAAAATTGCAGCCAGTTGTACACCGTTCGGGTTCGATCCGATTCGATAATCGTGTATTTGTCAAGTACAATCTTTTCGTTATCGTACTTGAAGGTGTTTAAAAATCCATAGTACTTGTTTGCTGACCAGAATCCGTTGAGGAGATTGACTGCGTATGTTGCTGCTTCTTCCCGTTGCTCAAATGCTGTCAGCGAATACACATCAAGAAGGATCGAACCGCCCGGTTTCAGGATTTTGTGAAATTTGCTCAGAATGTCTCTTCTTTGGGCAGGACTGAGGGCGCAGAAGTCACACATGATCATCATAACAAGGTCGAATCGCTCTTTAGTCTCAAAATCCAGGTAGTTCTGGATCACATAGTTGATGTTCAGGTGCTCGCTGGCCGCAACCTCCCTTGCGTACTCAATGGATCTTCTTGAGAAATCTATCCCTGTCACATTTGCCTGGTGCCGGGCCAGTCTCGTTGTGTACAATCCTGGGCCGCAGCCGAAGTCGGCGATTTGGGTATCCTTTCCGATGTTAAAGAGGCAAGTGATCCATTCCACCGATCGATTGATGAACTGCATATTTCTCGAAGAGAGGTCCATACCCTCATTCAGATGGCATGAGAGCATTTGGGCTGATGTATGCTCGTCGGTCCATAGATCGCTTGCGGTGTAAAATTGGAACGGTGCAGGCCGTTCGTTGGTGATCTCCAACTTTTGAAACATTTTTTTTCCTATCGGTTCGAAGGTCTATCTTCCTCAAACATTTCCCGGTCCATGAATCCTTCACAAACACGTGTTACTGGCCCTGTCATTGTGGCACTAAAGTTCTGAGCCAAGTGGATGGCGAGGCTGCCGCCAGGCATGTGAACGGTGATGGCGGGGCCGCAAAGACCGAGCCTGAAAGCTACAGCTGCTGCAGCGGTACTGCTGCTGCCCGACGCTAAAGTGTAACCTGCCCCTCGCTCCCATATTTCGATCTGGATGTTCTCACGGTCGATGGCTTTTAGAAACTGGACGTTGGTCCGATTGGGAAAACGGGAGTCTGTCTCAATTAAAGGCCCGTAATGCCGGGCAAGCTCTGGAGAAACGTCGTTGCAAAGGATGACGCAGTGCGGATTCCCGACCGTGGCTGCACAGTACTCAAAGATTGCGTCTTCGATGTCCATGGATTCTCGCAATACTTCTCGTTCTTCTCCAGCAACAGGTACCTTTGTGCTCATGAAACTCACTTCTCCCATTTCCACAGTTACCATCCTTCCGCCCTTGTGAACATGACAGACGACAGTTCCGCCAAGGGTCTCTACCGTGAATGGGGTCTCGTAGATTGAGCCCAAGTCCCAAAGATAGCGAGAAAAGATACGAAGGCCATTCCCGCTCTTTTCCGCTTCACTGCCGTCAGGGTTCAAGATTCTGAGACGGAAGTCACAGGTATCGCTGTGGAGGGGACCAAGAAGAATCCCATCTGATCCAATGCCATAGTTGCGGTCACAAATGAGCCGAATCTTCTTCGGGCTAAGGTCTCCGCTGACATCTGCCGGATGAATCACTACGTAGTCGTTTCCAAGGCCGTGGTACTTAAGGTATTTCATGTTTTCCCTCGAACGCCATGCCCAGCAGCAGCCACAGGGCTGACACTGAATTTGTAAAATACACTTAACTTCAGACTACTTGATCCGGTCAGAATTGCCACGGCCCTGGCTGTCTGCTGCAGCTACAGGTTGGGAGTTTTCATGCCAATGATAGTCCATTTGACGAGCCGTTCGCACTGATAGCTCCCGCCCAGCAAGACGCTCTACTAAATATAAACTCATGTCTAAACCGGCTGAAATTCCCGCTGAGGTTACGATTGAGCCTTCATCGACCCAACGCTGCCCTTCAAGGACCGTAACTGAAGGAAACATTGCACGCATTTGGGCAACGTCTTCCCAATGGGTTGTGGCGAACTTACCATCTAACAAACCAGACTTAGCCAAAAAGAACGCCCCTGTACACACCGATGCGATAAGCTTGGGCCTTGGAGACAAGCTGGAGGAGATCCAATCAGAGACCGTTGGTTCAGCAAGCTCGCCAGCGACAACTCCTCCGGGAACAAGGAGTAGGTCAATTGGTGGATGATTATAGATGGTATAGTCGGCTTGCACTTTGAGGCCAGCACGAGTCCGAATTATGTTTTTATCCTTAGCGATTGTGAATACATTGAATGGGATGGGGCTTGACACATCATCTCGACAAGACACACGCGATGCTGTTGTAAATACTTCGTATGGTCCAGCAAAATCCAAAACTTCGACCTCATCGAAAACGAATATTCCAACTGAGATGGTCATCAAGGCTCCTAACGTTTCAGCTCACCGGACCCACGCTGTTTGCGGGTTCCGTGTGAAGACGGTGGCTGAACGCAGCCGCTTCGCGGCAGAAAAGAGTTAAACAAGGTACACTCCTTCAATGCAGCGAACAGCTGCAGCCTAACAACGCATTGGAGAAGGAGTGCCCCATGAACCAGCAGGAACAGGAGCGATTCGACAGGCTTTACCAGCATCTGAAAACCCTGAAGCTTCAGGGCAAAGCCCAAAAAACCATTGATGCCTATGCCAGAGCCGTCCGCAGGATCAGCAGGCATTTTGACTGTTGCCCGGACAGACTCAGTCCTGGGAATCTGCAGGACTATTTTGCAGATCTGGTAGAAACCCATTCCTGGAGCACCATCAAGATCGACAGAAACGGTCTTCAGCACTTCTGGAAGTTTGCTCTGAAAAAGG